>JAFZTO010000097.1 GCA_017618795.1 Clostridia bacterium
CCAGAAAAAGTCAACATTACGCAATGGACAATCACTATACTGAGATTTACAAAACAAAGACCGAAGTGTATAATATTGTCAAAGAGAAAAGGAGGGGTTTTCAGTGAAAAATGTTTTTTCTATTTTCATTGTATTTATTACCATAATATCATGCTTTGCGGGATGTTCAGCGAATCATTCCGGAACCGGTGGCGGTCTGTCCGATTTAGCTTCCTCAGCAGAAATTAAAGATACAAAAAATGAGGAAACAGATGATATGCAAGCTGACAAAGAAGACATGCCGTATAAATCTATTTATGTAAATACGACATTCACAGATAATATGGTCCTGCAGAGGGATAAAAGGATAAAGATATTCGGATACGGAGGAAATCCGGGTGAAACCGTTCGCGTCCGTTTTGCCGGAAAGACTTTTAAGGGATTCGTTAATGAAAGCGGATGGGAAGTTTTTCTTGACGCAATGCCTGCCTGCGCGGAAGGAAAAACTCTTGAAATCGTTCATCGCGGCAAAACGATAAAGATCGATAACGTCGTTGTCGGTGAGGTCTGGCTCTGCGGCGGACAGTCAAACATGGCTGTCACGGTACAGTATATTCTTAGCAAGGATAGCAAAGTTGAAAGTGAGTACAGTGAATACGGAAATTGGAACTCTGTTCGCGTTTATAACAGAAATGCAAGACAGGTGACCGGCTCTCCTGTAATTGAGTCGACTGTAAATGAAAAATGGCGCGTGATCAAAAGCATCAAAGATGTAAAAAACAGCAGTGCCGCCGCCGTCGCTTTCGCGCTTAATCTTGCTCATGTTCTGGGAGATGAAGTGCCCGTAGGCGTTATCAACTGCTCATACGGCGGATCGCCGATAGAGGGCTGGATCTCGCCGGAAGGGATGAAAAATCTGAAATCATATTTTGAACAGCAGAACAGCGTATATTACAACGGGATGCTTTACAACATTCTCGGTTATTCGTTCGGAGGTTTTTTCTGGTATCAGGGGTGCGCAAACGCACAGCCGCAGATGGCTCCTGATTATGAAAAGCAATTTAATGTTCTTCTGAGCGAAATCCGCGCCGCCACCGGCGATGATGAACTGCCAACGATTGTTATGCAGCTTGTACAGTTTGACGATTGGTGCTCGTGGACTCCTATCCGACAGGTACAATGGGATCTGATGGATATTAAAAACGTATTTACGGTATGCGGAATCGATCTGGGATGTCATATTATCGGATATGAAAATGCCGCTGCGGCGGACGGCATTCATCCGACCGACAAATGGGCTGTCGGAAAGCGTGCCGCCGGGGTTGCAGCATCTGAAATATTCCACCTTGATTCGCATGAAAACGGCGTCCCGTACGGCATTTCACCTGAAATAGAAAAAGCTGTCTGGGAAAACGGAGAGGTCAGAGTTTCCGTTTCCCGCGCCGCGGCGCTCAGCGCGTCCGCCGGAACGATTTCCGGCTTTGAAGTACGTTCGCTCGGAAAATGGCTAACCGCCGAGGCGACTGTGGAAGGAAATAATATAATTCTTCGCGTCGACGGACTTGAGAGAAAGCCGCTTCAGATAAGATATCTGCAGGCAAACGCCTTCCCGGAGGGAACTGCGTTCATTTATAATGAGTACGGGCTGCCCGTCGCACCAATCGAAAATATAGTAGTAGATTCCGCATCATAACTGTTTTAGGAGTGTGTTCATGATTAACAAAAAACTTAATGTCGCTCTTGTCGGCCTGAGATTCGGCGGAGCATTCGTATCGATATGGTACGATCATCCGGACGTGGAAAGACTCGGAGTGTGCGATTTTGACGCGAATCTTACTAAAGAATTTGTAAAGCGTTATCCGAAACTGAAGGTTTACGGAAGTCTTGACGAAATTCTCGAGGACGGCAGCATTGATGCCGTTCACCTTGTGACGTGCATTCCGGATCACGCAGAACAGACGGTTGCGGTCCTGAATTCCGGCAAGCACTGCGCATGCACGGTTCCGATGGCAACAACGCTTCAGGGGATACGCGATATCTGCGCGGCGGTCCGCAGGAATCAGAAAAAATATATGATGATGGAAACAACGCTTTATACCTATCATTTCCGCTATGTCCGGAAACTGATAGAAAGCGGCGAGTTCGGCAGGGTACAGTTTCTTCGCGGCTCCCATTATCAGGATATGGAGCACTGGCCGCTATATTGGAACGGATTGCCGCCGTTCTGGTACGGCACTCACGCGCTCGGCCCGCTTGTTGCACTTTCTGAAAGCCGCGTTGAAAGGGTATCCTGTCTCGGCTCCGGCACTATGCGCAAAGAACATATGACGACTTACGGCAATCCGTTTCCAATCGAAACGGTTCATCTGCGGTTTGCCAACGGTCTTGCCGGAGAAGCGACCAGATCGCTTTTCGAGACGGCGAGAATGTATAAAGAAGGCCTCGCCGTATACGGCAGTCTGATGTCTTTTGAATGGGGTTTTGAAGATCACGACCTCCCGTATATAACAAAACTTCTTGTCGATGACAAGAAAGGTCAGTGGGACGGGCGTGGCACGCCCGCGCGATATGAACAGATTGAAATGCCGAACGATTATTCCGATCTCCCAGAGGTTCTTTGGAAATACACAGTCGGCTCGGACAGGTACGATGCGACGAACCCACAGGAATCGCTGAAAACAGGTGCAGGAGCGGGTCATCACGGTTCTCACGCACACCTCGTTCATGAGTTTGTAAGCAGCATTATCGAAGACCGCAGACCGTGGATTGACGAGGAACTGTCCGGCAACATCACCGCCGCCGGTATATGCGCACACGAATCAGCGCTCCGCGATGGAGAATGGATCACCGTTCCGAGATTTTAAAGACAGAAAATCACCTGTGTTTGTAAAAGAGGCACGAATAATGAGAGACAGACAAAAGATCAACCTTCGCGGTGATTTAACCGATATCAATATGCTGAACGTCGGAAAAATTGCCGAGCCGGCTTCGCTGAACCGTATGGCCGGCGCTGCGCTGAATTATCTGGAAAACAACCCTGATCCGAAACGGAATTACGAGTGTCGTTTTGCACTATATCCTTCTCATATTCCGTACCATGTACCGTTTTTCCCGCCGAATCAATACGGTTACGATGTCATTTCGCTGGCCGACACTGACCTGCGTATGCAGCACGTTTGGGAGGCTATGAGAAACATGGCCGGCGTCGACGGGCCTTCCGAGGCTGAACTCGGTGTAAAAAGAAGGGCGACCTCCTACGTGGGTGAAGACGGTTGCTGTTATGCCAATCCAGCCTCAGTTACCGGGTGTGAGGTGGACGGCGTCTGGATGAGCCCGTGGGGGACATCACATCACGTTCTTTACCTTTGCGATCAGTTTGAGAAAGAGCGGGACCCATCTGTGCTTGCGCTGATCAAAAAGGCGCTTGACACGCTGTGGTCGCTGACCGAAAAGAAGTCCGGTATGGCGGATTTCCCTTATGCGACGTCTTACCGGGACGGAGAATGGCTTATGCTCGGATGGGCAAAGGAGCACAAAGACAATTATGTGTTTATTATCGAACCGCTGGTTCGCTTCTATGAACTCTCGGGCGATGAAGAATACAAAAGGCGGGCAATTCAGATCGCAGAAGCTTTTGTGAACCGGATGATCGAAACGCGGAAAAATCTGGAGATAGATCCGGAAACCGGCTCATTTGAGATGCATACGCATCTTCATACTCGATGCGTGCTTACCGGAATGGCCCACCTTGGATATCTTACCGGAGACAGCCGATATATCCGTTATGCCAGGCGCGTATTCGATTTCGTACTTTCGCGGGCTCCGGGGTTTGGTTGGTATGCGGAATATATGCCGCCGGAGCGCGTCAGCGAGACCTGCGTTGTCGGTGATATGATGTGGGCGGCCTATTATCTCGCACTGAGCGGAGAGCTTGATATCTTCGAAGAAATGGAACGGAACTGGCGTAATTACCTGCGCTGTACGCAGTTCTTCGTCACGCCGGACATCAAGGATTTTCTCCGATTAGTGAATCCCGATAAATCGGAAAAAGAACTTGTAAACGCCTTCCGGGAACTGAAAAAATTGGAAGGCGGCTTTATGGCGCAGGTAACGTGGAACGACCTCACTCAGCGACAGTATCTCATGAAAGACGGTCAGGGCAACAAGATGCTCTATATGATGGGGTGCTGCCCTCCGTCAGGTATGCTGGCTCTGTATTACATATGGAAGGCATCGGCCGTAATGAGGGACGGCGCGGTTTATATCAATATGTCGGTCACAGCTGATACGCCGTATGCGACACTCAAGTCCGACTATTCGTCGGAAGACAAACTGACGGCTGTCGCCGGGATAGCAGGTGATTATTATCTTCGCGTTCCGGAATGGACAATATACGACGAGGCAGAGATCTATTTGAATGATATCCGTCTGGAGTCAGAATGGGACGGACCGCAATGCCGGTATCTGAAGGTGAAAAACGTCAAAGCCGGGAACGTGATTAGGCTCCGTTATCCGCTCGTCCGTTTTACGCAGAAGCTGTCGCAGACGACCTCGGAGGGGACAAGGGATTACAGCTTTGAATGGCTGGGCAATTCTGTCCTCTCTGTATCTCCCAAAGCCGAATACATAGATCTTTTCGGCCGACAGCGCGGGTTCAGGCCATCGCGGTTCTCATGCTCGCCCCGTTCATGAATTTGTTAGCAGTATCATTGAAGGTCGCAAAACGTGGATTGACGAGGAACCTGCCGGCAATATCACCGCTGTCGGTTTATTCGCACACGAATCCTCGCTCCGCGACAGAGAATGGATTGCGGTTCCGAAATAATAAATCTGGAGGTTTTTAATGACAGAAAAATGGTCCGAAGAAAAAGCCAAAAGCTGGTATGACAGCAAAAACTGGATTCGCGGATGTAATTTTATTCCGAGCGTTTGCGCGAACCGGCTTGACATGTGGCAGGAATACGGATGGGAAAATCATTTTGCCTCGGCGAAGCGTGAACTTGAGCTCGTAAAGGAAACCGGCTTCAATTCTGTTCGAGTGTTTGCCGAGTTCAACGTCTGGCTGACCGAGCACGACAGTTTCATGGAGCATCTTGAGAGTTTTATTGCTCTTGCGGACTCGCTCGGGATATCTGTTCTTTTCGGCCTGACGTCGGAAGCTCAACTCCCGCGCGGCGGGAAGTACGTTCCGAAAAAATTCGGTGAACAGGAGTATGCGCTCGGATACCATCAGGGAAGACGCCCGATGACGGATGAAGAAAAGGCGAAGCCGCCGTTCCATTTCGCGGAACTTTCGGAAACTTCTGAGAAATTCTATGAAATGGTACGCGAGATAGTAGGGAAATACGCTCGCGACGAGAGGATCATTGTTTGGAACGTTTACAATGAGCCGGGAATTGTTATAAAGGAACGCGCAGTACCGATCCTCAGACGCATTTTCGCAGAATGCCGGTCGCTCGATCCGATACAGCCGCTGTGCGCAGACGTTTTCTGGTCTTACTGGGGATATGACAAAATTCAGTCAGAAGCCGAAAAAGTCGCTCTCGATCTGTCGGACGTCGTCAGCTTTCACAGCTATATGCCCTACCATATGATGGTTCCTCAGATTGCCGAGCTTAAAAAACTCAACCGTCCGATATTCATGACGGAATGGCTCAGCAGGACATCGCACAGCAACGTGGAGGAGCTTTACCCGATGTTTTACCTTGAAAAGATTGCATGCTACTGCTGGGGCTTCGTGCTCGGTAAAACGCAGACAAACGAGCCGTGGGAGGATTACTGGAATTTTTATTACAGCGATGATCCAAACGGAAAGCAGCTGGATTTTTCAAGGTGGATGCATGATCTGTACCGTCCTAATTACCGGCCCTATATACCCGGCGAGATAGAACTTATAAAAAAATACAATATGCTGGCTGACGAAACCAGCCGGCGGGAGGGACAATAAAATGAAAAAAAGAGGTATGACATTTGCACTCGCATTTATTTTGCTAGCTTCATTTTTTTGCTTTGCGGCGTGCGGCGGCAAAAGCAACGGGGGGGATACTGTAGTCACGGTCGCGCAGGAATATCCTGAATACCTAAAGGGAAAAACATACGGCGGCGCCACGTTCCGTATGCTTGTCGCGACGGAGGCGTACGGTGAGTATTTTCAGGAGGATGAATCCACGGAAAACGTAAGTGTGGCGATTTATAAGCGCAACCGGACAGTTATGGACAGGCACGGAGTGGTTCTGGAATATATACCTCAGGATGGACCTAACGATATGAAAACGACGGCCCTTAGTCTCGCGCAGTCCGGGGACGACACTTACGACGTTATCTCTCCGTCGTTCTGGTGGGGACTCGGAAACGAGGGAATAGTGTACAATCTGCTGGATATCGATACATTTGATTTTTCGCAGCCGTGGTGGTATCAAGGCTGGAACGACAGTCTTACGTATCTTAATGGAGCGATGTATTATTGTACCGGTGCGGTCAATCTGTTGACTTTCCACAGCACAAGCGTTATATTCATGAACAAAACGCTTTTTGCTGACGTTGCGACAGGATTTGACGGAAGGACGGTTGAAGATATTTACAAACTCGTGCTTGACGGAAGCTGGACGCGCGAAGAGCTGCTCAAATATATAGCGCTTTACGGAAAAGACGTGAACAACGACAACGTAATGGATGAGCAGGACGAGTACGGCATGATAACAACGTACGGTTCACTCAGTCATCAGCTTTCAGGATGGGGCGTAAAACTCACGTATGCGGAAACAGACAGCGGATTTGAATGGACGTTTTTCACAAAGACTTTCCTCGAAAAATACGAGGCGTACGGAAAACTTCTTAAAAACGCGCACACGACGTCGACAAACGATTGGGGGACCTGGCCGCATGAAGCGTTCAAAAACAACCAGGTACTCTTCCTTACAACGCCGATTAACAACGTTGGCACGCTCAAGAGCGGCAATGCGGAGTACACGATTCTGCCGCTTACGAAATACAACGAATCGCAGAAAAAATATATTTCCTATGGTTATGGAGCTATACTTACGGCCATACCTGCGGGCGTGACCCAAACGGAACGCGCCGCCGTTATTCTCGAGGCGCTCAATTACGAGAACTATATGACTGTCCTGCCTGAATACAAGGAAACGACGCTGAAATACAAGATCGCCGACGACGACGGCACTCGTAAAATGCTTGACATAATCTATGATTCTGTACAAACGGAGTTTGCAAAAGTAAACAACGAATATCTTGGTATCTGTGGAGTCGTTCTTATGGGCACAAATCCGAACATAACTTCGGCTTTTATGAAAAACAAAGCTATGTACGATGAGAAACTGACAGAGTTGCTGTATCAGGATTCTTGAGATGAAAGACAAAAAAGGAAAGGATATTTCGATTGCCGTTTCAGCGGCCATAATCGCGCTTATCGTTATGATGTTATCTTTTGCGGTTAAAGACAAACCGATTGGTTCTTACCGAAACGAATCGTACGAACTGTCCGGGCTTAAAAATCCTGACGGCACGGTGGTTCACGGAATAAACTATACTCCGCTTTATAACTACGGCTGGTTTGTCGGAGCCATGGAGGAATCACGGTATTTGCCGTCGGTTATACGTGAGGAACTGGCTATCGTTTCGCAGCTCGGCTTTAATTCCGTCCGGCTCATGTCGCCGTTCGGAACTTGGAATGCAAACCCGACGGCCGCGGAAAAAATCCTGATTAACTACGACGATTTTTTCCAGGCGTGCAGGGAAAACCGTCTGACGGTAGACGTCTGCCTCCCGCGTTATCCCGACGAGGATTACAAAGCTGCAGGCTCGTTTACGCGCTGGCTTGTAACCGAAATGGTCAGCCGGTTCGACAAAAAATACAACGACGTCATCGTGATGTGGGAAGTCGGCAACGAACCCGATTTGAATATTTTCAGTTATGATATCGAATGGGGTAAAAAGCAGTATCTTGAAAACGCCGAGTGGAACAACAAGATAAAACCGTGCCTTCAGTTCACGCGCGATCTTCTAATCGAACTCGGCGTAAAAAAGCCGATTTCTGTCGGCGCGATGACGACGTCGCTCTTTACTCCCTGGGATGCTCAGAACTTCGACGTCATCAATCTGCACCCGTATATAAGTACCGTTGAAGGCACCGACACGGGTTTCACTTCTGCGGCTGCCAAAATGGATATGCAGACGCTTGGATACGTTCGTCCGATCGTATACACGGAAATCGCGTGGATAAGCGGGAATCACTCGCGCGTCTCCGACATTACGGAGTATTGCCACGAAAACGGACTGGCTTACTACGTCTGGGGGTTCGCCGCCAACTCGTATGAGCAGTGCATGCAGGGTATAATGGACGTCGGTCGCGTCCTGCGGACGGGAACTCTGCCGTTTTACATGTTGCAGAATTATTCAAAATGGTGGCCAGTCGCCGCGATGTGCTACGATGATTCGCCGACCGGCGGCGGTACGAACATACTTGCTACAGTGCGTTCCGCAATTGAATACAAAAAAATCGGAGACAAAAATCTGCCGAAATACATGGCAACGGCGGCGCAGGCGGCGCACAGCCAGATGGGCGCGCTATCCGGATACTGGACGCCTGACTTCCGGGAACTGTTTCTGATATCCGACGGCAATACTGTTGCCGAAAAGGCGGAAACTGCCCTGCGCAATTCCGTGCTTTCAATTCTTCCGTATATACGTACGTACGGGACGTACGAGAATGACAATTCTCTCGGCGGGACTCTGAGCGCAAATTACTTTGAGAATATGTACAAGTACAACACTTCCCGCGGACAGACGATCTGGAGAGCAAGATTCACGATGGAAGGCGGCAAAAACGGAAGCAGAGGCATTTTCATGGAGTACTGCTCAAATCTTGTACTTCGCCAGCCGCTTGATCCCGGAAAGAGTTACAGTGTCTCTGTCGATCTTAACCCGTCTGTCAATTCATACAACGGCGTCGCGATTGCGTGCGGAGATGATGACGACAATACGTACAACGCCGCGAACCCGGGAGTATATTTCCGCATATCACACAAAACCACTTCCGACGCAGCGGAAAAGCTTAATTCGTTTGCACAGCCAGCAAACACCATACAGATATATACGGTTGACGGCAGAAAATCGCAACAGTGGCGCAAAGCCGTAAAACTCGACGAAAATCTCTTCGACGCTGACGGATACATAAACATCCGGATCGTGTTCTCCGGTAACGGGACAAAGGATTATCCTCTTAATGCGGAAATATTCAGCGGAGAAAGCCGGCTTGGTACATTTAGTCTTTCTACGACATCTATGTCGCCCGGATTCGCGAATATCGCGCTTTTCGGTTCAGAGAATGGTTTTAACCGTTTTGATAACCTGATTCTTTCAGACGGGAACGGAAACGTGATTCTTTCCGACGGATTTGAAAACGGGAAATACGATTACGAATTCCTGACGTATTCCTTCGGCGGGGCTAAAGCCGACTGGTCGAACGAAGTCAGGACCGACGGAGTGACGAATCCGTCGTATTATGAGCAGATGGAAGGCTATGTTCTGCGTCTTCTCGGCAAAAAGATTTCATATAAAACTCCGAAAAACTTTGCGATTTACGAATGCGACGGACTGCTTGCCTGTGAATGGGATTACAGCGGAACCGGAGAATCCGGATTTGAGATCCAGAGAAAAACCGAAAACGGAGAATGGCAGCCTTACTGGCGTACTATGGCCGGAATGCGATCGGCGGTAATTCCTCTGTTTGAGTCGGATAATGCGGAGTATTATTACCGAATCTCCCCCGTGACGTCCGGAAATGAGACGACCAACTTCACCTCACCCGTGCAGGCCAAGTCCGGCAACGGCGCTTCTGAAGATTATATAGCGTCATATACCGATAAGAACGGAAACGTTCAGACTCTGGAGGTTGTCGGAAACGGAGTTTACCGTTCTTCGGACGTCAAAGAGATCCCGGAGGAAAACAACGGCCTGTGGATCGACCGGTATGTTAAAAAGGCAGCAGGCAGTTCTCTCATCGTCAATGAAAAACGGTCCGTTCCGATATCAGGCGATGAGACGACCGACGAGCCTCAACCGCCTGAAAAAAAGAAAACGGAAACGGCCGTTCTGATCGCCGGCGGCGCCGCCATTGCCGCTGCCGTGACCGGAATTGCGGTCTCCACGTCAAAAATAATCCGCAAAAGCGGAGGAAATAAAAAGGAGAAAAATTCATGAAAACAATCAAAAAACTGAGC
>JAFZTO010000098.1 GCA_017618795.1 Clostridia bacterium
ATTATCTCGGATGCGTAATTGCCGATCATGTGCACGCCGAGCAGCTTTCTGTGCCCGTTGTCTACTATGAGCTTTACGATGCCGTCTCCGCCCTCGTTCTCGGCTATGTACCTGCCGCTGTATTTGAGGGTGAAACTCTCGACCTTCGCGTCAAGGCCCTTTGCCTTTACCGTCTCGGTCGTCTCGCCCACCGACGCCACCTCGGGATTCGTGTATATAACCGAAGGAATGGACAGATAGTTTACGCGGTCGGGCTTTCCGAGCATGTTGTTCACCGCGACCTCGCCCTCTCTGTACGCCGTGTGCGCCAGCATGAGTTTGCCGTTGACGTCTCCAGCGGCGTAAACGCCCGCCACGTTTGTCTCCATCTTTTCGTTTGTGACGATGGCTCCGCGCTCCGTAAGCACGCCGATGTTCTCGAGGCCAATGTCCTGGGTCATGGCTCTGCGGCCTATGGAAACGAGCACTCTGTCAGCCTTTGCCGTGCAGGCCTTGCCGTCAAGCTCGTAGTTCACGCAGTCGGTGCCTACGGACGTGACCTTTGCGCCGAGCAGGAACTGAACGCCCCTCTTTACGTAGTTCTTGTAGAGTATCCTGCCTATCTCGCCGTCTGTCGGGCCAGCGATGTGGTCGAGCATTTCGATGACTGTGACTTTCGAGCCTATCGAGTTGAAATACGAGGCCATTTCAAGCCCTATGACGCCACCGCCTATGACGACGAGCTCTTTGGGCACCTCGCGGAGGTCGAGTATCTCGCGGTTGGTCATTCCGAAGCCGGAGGCGATGGATTCGCGCAGACCGGGAATCGGGGGTACGGAGGCCGTCGAACCGGTGCAGATAAGGAGCTTTGCGCCCGTGTACTCTGTTCCGTTTGCCTTCACCGTGAAGCCCTGGGCGCTCTTGCCGAGTATCTCGCCCCTCGCGTTCACAACTTCCACACCGTGTTTCTTCATAGACGCGCCGATGCCGCCGACAAGCGTCTTTACGACTCTTCCCTTGCGGTCGATTACAGCAGAATGGTCAATTACCGGGTTTTCGAACCTGACGCCGTATTCCTGCGAATGCTTCGCGTAGTCGAATATCTTAGCAGAATAAAGCAGCGTTTTGGTCGGCACGCAGCCCTCGTTGAGGCACACGCCGCCCAGAGCCCTCTCCTCGATGAGGAGGGTCTTCATTCCGTTCGAAGAGGCTCTCTCCGCCGCGTTGTAGCCGGCGGGGCCGCCGCCTAATATAATAAGATCGTACACTGTTTTCCTCCGTCACTTTGCAAGCAGAATGTTGAAGTTTGCGAGATTGTCGCACAGAGCCTTAAGGAACCGCGCCGCCGGAGCTCCGTCAAGAGCCCTGTGGTCGAAGGTGAGCGACAGTCCCATTGCCGGGTACGTACTTCCGTCTGCCTTTACGCGGTAGGTCACGCAGTCGACGCCGAGAATAGCCGTCTGCGGCGGATTGATGACGGGCGTGAAGCTCTCGATGCCCATTGAACCCAGGTTTGTGACGGTGAAAGAAGCGCCTTTAAGACTGTCGGGAGATACCGTTCCGGCCTTGGTGGCCGCAATCACGTCCTTCGACTCGCCTGCAAGCTCGTTCAGGCTGAGCTTTTCGGCTCCGAACACCGTGGGAACGAGCAGGCCGCGGTCGGTGTCGACTGCGATGCCGAGGTTAACGTTCTTAAAGTAACGGATTACACCCTGGTCGTCGAGATAGTGGGCGTTGAGATCCCTGAACGCCGGCAGAGTTTTTGCCACCGCGAAAAGAACTATGTCGTTCAGCGTGATGTTGTTCAGACCGAGCTTCTCTCCGTTTGCCTTGACCAGCGCCCTGTAGGCCATGATCTGGGTTGCGTCAAACGACGAGTTGAGCGTGAGCTGCGCCATATTGGACAGCGAGGCGTGCATGGATTTCGCAATGACCTTGCGTATGTTGGAGAGCTTGACGTCCTCGTATTCCGCGGCCGGAGCTGCTGCCTGTGCAGGAGCCTTCTCCTCGGCCTTCTGAGAGGCGACGGGGGCGACCTCGACCGCCTTGTCGGCGACGGTCAGTCCCTTGTCAAGCAGGGCGTTTACGTCTCTTTCTATGATCCTTCCGTTCGGGCCCGTGGGTACGGCCTTGCTGAGATCGGCGTCCGTGCGCTCGGCGAGATGCCTTGCCCTCGGCGATATTTTAAGCCTTCCGCCCTCGTTTGCGTCGCCCGTGGCCTGTGCCGCCGGCTTTTCGGCAGCATTTCCCTGCGCGACATCTTCCTTCGCCTGAGCGGCGGACTCTTCCTTCTTCTCTTCGCCCTCTTTTTTGGGTATCAGAGCCGAAATGTCCTCTCCCGGTTCGCCTATTATGCAGACGGGAAGCAGGCATTCCACCTCGTCGCCGTCCTCGTAAAAGGTCTTGAGGAGAGTTCCCTCGACGGCCGCCTCCTCGTCAAAGGACGATTTGTCGGTCTCGTAGGTGAAGAGCACGTCCTTTACGGCCACTTTGTCGCCGGGCTTCTTTTTCCACTCGGTGATTATGCAGCTCTCGACACTCTGTCCCTGACGGGGCATGATTACAATCTGTGCCATTAATATTCCTCCTGTATGCGGCTTATATGCCGCTGGTTTTTATATGATTATCCGCTTTCGCGGGTAATAAACGAGATTTATTTCCCGCTTTTGAAAAAGCGGGGTAAATTTTTATACGGCTGCGCTCCGACGCTCTTTTGTATGAGCAAAATTTTAAGCCTGTGCCGCGCCCTTTTGCAAAACGGGATGTACATGTCACAAAGTCTGTACTTCCTGAAATAGCATGAGCATAGCCGTCAAAAAGTTCTTCGCTTCTTTCTTTCAAGAAGTAAGAAATCAGTTCCCTAATCGTCCGCGAGTACTGTCTGAATTCCGTGTTTTTCAGCCTCGGCTTTTATATCCTCGGGAAGCTCGTCCTCGCAGATTATGACGTCCACGTCCTCAAAGCCGCAGAAGGTGTAGGGCAGACACTTGCCGAGCTTGGAGCTGTCAACGACGATGATTACCCGCTTTGCCTTCTTTATGACCTGCGCCTTGAGCTCGCCGTGTATGTAGTTGCCGCAGGTGAAGCCGTCGGCTGCCGTCACTCCCGACGGGCAGATGAACGCAGTATCGATGTTGATGTTGTCTATGAACATAGAGGCCTGATTGCCCGAAACGGTCACGTTGTCCCTGTGAACCAGACCGCCCACTATGTTGACCATCACATGCTCCTTTTTCATGAGCTCCAGAGCCACGTTCAGTCCGGAGGTGGTGACGGTTATGCGCCTGTCGCTGAGCAGCTCTGCAACGCGCAGCATGGTCGTGCCGGAATCGAAGAATATCGATCTGCCGGGCTCAATGAACTCGACGGCCTTGCGCGAGATAAGATCCTTCGCCCCCTTGTTGGTACGGAGACGCTCGCTGAAGTTTTCCTCGGCGGCGCTCATCACGAATTTCATAGACTTGGCGCCACCGCGCGACTTGATGATCCTGCCCTGTTCATCAAAGACGTCAAGGTCGCGGCGCAGCGTCATGCTCGACACGCCTGGGAAGGCTTTTTCGAGCTCGTGCAGAGAGGTGAACGGCTGGGAGTCGATTATCTCCAGCAGCGCCGCCCTTCTTCCGCCCTTCATCTTGTAGCGGACCGCGTTGTCCTTTTCAGACTTCTTAATCATTGTTCCGGTTTCCATTCTTTCGTTTTTTCTTTATTATATCACTTTTTTCCGCGCAGGTCAAGTGAAAAGGGTAAAAAAGAGAGAGATTTGTTATTTTCTCCGATAATTTCGCGATAAAGTCACATTTTGCGCTTGTTTTTATCACTTTTTTGTCACAAATATTTGCGAAGATTATTTTTAATCTGTTTCGAAGTTATTCGTTTAAACTATTGCATTCTTCATCCAAATGTGGTATAATTGTGTGCGAGGACTCAACATAATGAGGTACGACTTTTAATGAGCTGGCTGATATACAAACATGTAAATAATACAAATGGCAAAGTTTATATAGGACAAAGCAAATATTCCTGGGAAAAAATTAATGACAGATGGCAGAACGGGAGAGGCTACGGAATAAAGACCAGAATTGGCATGGCAATTGCAAAATACGGATGGGATAATTTCAGTCATGAATTAATCGAGGATAATATAGAATCGCAGGAAAAAGCCAATGAAAGGGAGATATACTGGATTAACATTTATAGTTCCTATTCCGAAGGTTATAATTCCATAATCGGCGGAAAAAATATTTCCAATGAAATGTGTTTTAAATTAAAAGTTTACTGCATTAACAATCAAACTCTTTTTTCGTCTATTACAGAAGCCTCACAGGTGTTAAATTTTGCTCGTTCGAAAAGATATAGGCAATTAACAACAAGACATTATTACAAACAGGACAATTACATCTTCTGTCTGGAAAGAGAAAAAGACAATTTCGAATTTGAATATTACAAAGTAAAATATAATCATGAAAGCATCAAGCGCGATATAATTTGCGTAGAAACAGGAGAAATATTTTACTCAATTATAGAATGTGCAATCGCAACAGGAATATCTACACAAAATTTATCACAAAATTGTTGCATAAATCACAGAACTGCCAAACAAAAACATTACGCATATTTAGAAGAATACGAGAACGGAGACTGGATACCTGCAGAAGAATATGATACCAATAGAAGGAAAGAAGCGTCATCATTAAAAAAGGAGGTATATTGCTTTCAAACAAACACTTTTTACAAAAGCGCAACTGAAGCAGCTGAAACACTCAAAATACCCATAAGATCGGTAACCAGATGCGCAAAAGAAGATGGTGATTTGATTCAAACACATGGATATAATTTTTGTTACAGAGAGGACTGGTATGAAGGGTGGACGCCGCGAGACAAAAAAACCACTACATACCAATGCACCGATAAAACAAGGGAAAAAATGCGTAACTCAAATAGGTGTAAACCAGTTCTTTGTGTTGAAACAAATACTGTGTACAGGAGCACAAAAGAGGCAGAAAGGAAAACAGGCATTAGTTCTACCACAATTGGAAACTGTTGTAATAAAAAGCCGCATAACATAACAGCAGGAGGTTTTCATTGGGAATACATTGTTGTCGAAGCATAATTCCCGTTCAGTCAAGCAAAAAAACAAATAACATACGGCATTAAAAATCTCCTCCTTTCTGCGGGAGGAGATTTTCGTTTTTCGTTTCACAGCAGAGCGTCCGCGCGCTCGCCCTTCTCGATTTTCCCGAGAAGCCGTTCCGCGTTCATCAGCATTCTCGGATAGTGGAACGGACCTTTCCACATGGATCCCTTCTGCGTGTGCGACACGGTACCGTCGCGGTGCAGATACCCGTACCATTCTCCGAACTCATTATCGGAAAAATGCCCGAAGGCGTAGGAATGCGCCCTTTCGAACAGCCGGAAGTATTTTTCATCTCCGGTTAGAGAATACGCGAGCAGAAAAGCGGTTATCGCCTCGCAGTGCACCCACCACAGCTTCATGTCGTATTCAAGCTGTTCCGGAGGGCGGCCGTTTATATCGGCGAAATACATGTAGCCGCCGAATTTTCCGTCCCACCCGAGCTCCGACGAGCATTCGAGTATTTTCAGAGCCGTCGAAAGGAGATTTTCGTCCCCGTTCAGCAGATAAAGATTCATCAGAAACCAGCTGTTTTCCATAGAGTGACCGGGATTGACGGTTCTGCCGGACGGATTGTCGATAAAACTTCCGTCCGCGCCGACCGTTTCAAGCATGCAGCCAAGATCAGGTTTCCAGTGAAACCTTATCATGTCGCGCGCAATCTCCTCCGCCGTTCTTGTATAGTACTCCGATTTTTCCGGATCGAGCCTTGCCAGCAGCTGTGCCGTCGACAGAAGCACCATCGGCACCGCCGCCGCGCGCTCTTCTCTCGTCTGACCGTAGCTTTTCGGAGTGATCTTATACGGATCTGAAGACGGATCGCGATATATTCCAAGCATCATGCCGAAACATTTTTCTGCCTTTTCCTTAAACGCCGGATCGCCGGTCACTCTGCCGTACTCGGCCATACCCATAACATAAAAACTCTCCGTAAACATGTAACGGCGTTTTCTGAGCGGTCTGCCGTCCCTTGTCAGGGTGAAGAACATCCTGCCGTCGGTATCGGATATATGCTTTTCGATGAAATCCGCCCCTGTCTCCGCCGCTTCGAGCCATTCCGCCTTTTTCCCGTAGCGGTTGCAGAGTGCTGAAAAGGTCCACAGGCATCTTCCCTGAAACCAGCCTGATTTGTCGGTGCTGTAAGCCCTGCCCGCCCTATCGACGGACGTAATGTAGCCTCCGTACTCCCTGTCGGTCAGGTCGCTGTTCAGCCAGAACGGCACGCAGTCGTCAAGAAGCCTTGAAAGGTAGAATCTCCTGTATGCCGAAACGGTTTTACTGTCCATGCCTTCAGCCGCTCACTTCAGCAGCGCGTAAGCCGCTTTTTCAACGCCAAGGCAGTTTACAAACCGTTCATAATATCTGTCAAATCCGGTTTTTTCGGCCTCCGTGGCCGTGACAGTCGTCACCTCCGCGCCGGCGAAGACCTGACTGTCGAGGAAATCCTCAAGGCTCTGCCCGTCCTCTTTATTGACCAGATAGGACGCAAGCAGCGCGACGCCGTAGGCTCCGCCTTCGCCAGCCGTTTTCATGGCCGAAACGGGGCATCCGAAAGCAGATGAGAGCATCAGCTGACCTGCCCTCGGCGTCTTGAAGTACCCGCCGTGAGCGTATATCATGTCCACGCTCACGCCGGATTTTTTCAACACCTCGATGCCCGCCCTCTGCACCGCCACCGGATAGCATATCACCGCCCGGAAGAGGTTTCCCAAAGTAAAGCGCGCGCCTTCTCCCCTCATAAGCAGCGGTCGTCCGGCCTCAAATCCCACGGTTGGTTCTGCCGCCACCGGCCCGTAGTTCACCAGTCCCCCGCAATCGGGGTCTCCGCTCATCGCGCAGGTGAAAAGCACCGTCAGCAGTCTGCCGCCGTCGGCCTCCGCGCCGAGCAGCGAGGCAAATTCTCCGAACACACCGGCCCAGCCGTCAATGTCGGAGGCGCTGTTGTTGCCGTGAATGATGGCCGCATTCTTTCCTGTCGGAGAGACGACGACGTTTATGGCCGGATCTCTTTTAAGCTTCTTCCCGCACACCACCGTCGCGAACATGGAGGTCCCTCCCGAAACGTTGCCGTATCCGGCGCGCACCGAGTTCGTCGCGACCATTCCGGTGGCCGAGTCGCCCTCAGGCGGGCAGAACGGTATGCCTGCCTCAAGCTCGCCGCTTTCGTCCATGAGCCTCGCGCCCTCCTCGGTAAGATAACCGGCGTCCTCCCCCGCCGCGAGCGGCCGCGGGAATATGTCCTTCATTTTTCTCTTAAAGCCGTGCCGGGCCGTAAGACGGTCGAACTTCTCCGCCATTTCCGCGTCGTAGTCGAGCGTCTCCGGGTCTATCGGGAACATTCCCGACGCGTCGTTGAGCCCCAGCACCTTTCTGCCGGTCAGAACGTAGTGCATATACCCCGCAAGAGTGGTAAGAAAAGCTATCTTCCCGACGTGTTCCTCGCCTTTTAGTATTGCCTGGTACAGATGCGCGACCGACCATCTCTGCGGGATGGCGAAATCGAAAAGATCGGAAAGCTCACCGGCCGCCGGGGCTGTCATAGTGTTTCTCCAGGTGCGGAACTCCGCAAGCTGCTCCCCGTTTTTGTCAAAGGCAAGATACCCGTGCATCATCGCCGACACGCCTATGGCCTTCACCCTGCGCAGAGGCGATCCGAATTTCTCTTCGGCGTCCTTCTTCAGCTCCGCGTAGGCTCCGCGCAGCCCTTTGAAAAACTCTTCTCTCCCGTAGGTCCACACGCCGTTCACAAGGTTGTTTTCCCATCCGTAGGAGCCCGAGGCGACAGGCTCGTTCTTTTCGTCGAGCATGACGGCCTTGAGCCGTGTTGAGCCGAACTCTATTCCTATAACGCAATTACCGTAATCCATATTTCCTCCGTTCCCCGCCCTTCGCGGCGCGGAATTTTTTCTGACAATATTATAGCCGATATTCTTTCCGGGGACAAGGATAATATTAATCTTAAATATAATAATTTTCGCATATTTTTCGTACATTGAACGTCAAAAAAACATATCTTCACGCCAATGACTTGATTTAGTAACATTTTTATGGTATAATTATTATGTATATTTGTGCGATGAGTACGCACAGACTGGAGAAACAAAATGATCAAGATCGACAATCTGACCAAGCGCTACGGTGAGAAGTACGTGCTGAGCAGCCTGAGTTTTGAGATAAACAAAGGCGAAATTGTCGGATTTCTCGGTCCGAACGGAGCCGGGAAATCAACAACTATGAATATAATAACGGGGTATCTGTCCCCCAGCGACGGGACAGTGTCAGTCGACGGCCTCGACATTCTGGACTTCCCTGACGAGGTAAAAAAGAAGATCGGATACCTGCCTGAGCAGCCTCCCGTCTACCCCGACATGACCGTGACCGAGTATCTAAATTTCGTCTACGAACTCAAAGGTTGCAGACTGAACAGACAGAAGCACATAGCCGAGATAATCGACGTCACCAGTCTCGGCGACGCGAAGGGACGCCTCATCGGCAACCTCTCCAAGGGCTACAGACAGCGCGCGGGCATCGCGCAGGCGCTTGTCGGCAACCCGCCGGTTATAATTCTCGATGAACCGACGGTCGGCCTCGACCCGAGGCAGGTGGTGGAGATACGCAATCTGATCCGCACCCTCGGCCTGAGCCACACGGTCATCTTAAGCACCCATATCCTTTCGGAGGTGCAGGCGGTCTGCGACAGGGTCGTCATAATCAACAAGGGCAGAATAGTCGCCGACAGAAAAACGACCGAGCTTTCGGCAGCCGTCGAGGGGACGAGAAGAATGTCCGCCAAGATATGCGGCCCATCGAAGGACGTGTCGGCCGCCATCCGCGCCCTCCCAGGCGTGCGCAACGTCGAAACAGAGGGAAAATTCGACATGGACAGCACTAGCTTTGTCATCGAGTCGGACAGCGGAATAGACATACGCAAACCGATGTTCAACCTGCTGGCAAAAAACGGCTGGGCGCTAATAGGCCTTGAGTCCGCCGGAACCAGCCTTGAGGACGTGTTCCTCGTGCTTACGGATCTGAAGTCCGACGACGGCAGGGGCAAAAAGAAGAGATCCGGCAGGAAGGAGGCGTGACAAAATGCTCGCGGTATTCAAAAGAGAATTTCTTTCATATTTCAAAACGCCGTCAGGCTACGTCTTTATGGCGATGTTTCTGGCAGTGAACGGCGGCGTTTTCTCGGTCCTTACGCTCCAGCAGCAGGACGGCAGCCTCTCAAGCTACTTCATGTCCATGACCTTCGCGCTCGTGGTGCTCATCCCCATTCTTACTATGAAATCTTTCAGCGAGGAAAGGAAAACGAAGACCGAGCAGCTTCTGCTCACCTCCCCGACCACCCTTGGAGGAATAGTGTTCGGCAAATTTCTCGCGGCATTCTCGCTGTTCGCCGCAACGTACATCGTCGGCTGCATAAACTTCACGGCGCTGTATAAGTTCGCCGCGGAGGACAAGCCGAACGGAGGACAGATCGTCGGCTGCTCTGTAGCTCTGCTTCTGATCGGCGCCGCCTTTATAGCGATAGGCATATTCGTTTCGGCGCTTACCGAAAACCAGCTCATCGCATCGCTCGGCACCATGGGCATTATGGTCCTGTTCCTCGCGCTCGGAATGCTCAACCAGTACATTCCGTTCGAATGGCTGAAAACCGTGCTCAGCTGGGTCTCGATATACAGCCGCTTCAGCAACTTCACATACGGCGTGTTCGACTTCGCGGCGGTTCTCTACTACGCTTCGATCAGTTTCGTTTTCCTGTTCCTCACGGTTCGGGTCTACGAAAGACGCCGCTGGGCATAAGGAGGAAAGCAGATGAAAACAGCAACCTCAGCCGAAAAGATAAGCAGACGCCGCAGACTCAGATACGGCGGTCTGGCAATAGGAATAACCTGCGTAGTCATCGCTCTGGTCGTGGTGGTGAACGCCATATTCTACGCCCTTGCCTATAAGCTCGGTCTTTACGTCGATATGACCGAAGCAAGCGTCTTTTCAATAACCGATGCAACCCGCGATTTGCTTAATGACTACCGCGGAAAGGAAAACTCGCAGATAGAGATAATCTTCTGTTCCGACGCGACGACTCTGGACGCGACGTACGAAACCAAACTGGTGCACAACCTCGCCCTCGAATACGAAAACGAGTTCGACTTTGTTACGGTGAAGTACGTCGACATAATCAACCACCCCGACGCTCTGGCAAAATACATGTCTACCGGCATTTCCAATCCGAAGACCACATCGGTAATCATAAGCAACGGCTCTCAGTCGAGGCTTTACACAATCAACAGCTTCTACACCTTCGACTCGGACACCGGCAACGTCTTCGCCTTCAACGGCGAGTACAAGATGACCGCCGGAATACTTCAGATAATCGGCGACAACCCCGTCGCGTACTTTGTGACCGGTCATGGAGAGCAGGCAGCCGACAACGGCATGACCGCCCTGTTCGAGGAGGCGGGCTTTGACGTGAGAACCATCGATCTGAGCAAAGAAAACCCGGACGAAAACGCCAAGGTGATGGTCATAAACGCCCCCAAATGGGATTACCTCGGCTCCGACGATTCCGTAAACGAGATAAAGAAGGTCTCCGATTTTGTCGAAAACTTCGGCGCGCTGATGATATTTATGGGCAGCGACACCAAGGCTCTTCCCAACCTCGACGAGTTCCTTGAGGAATGGGGCATAAGATTCGAAACTGCTCAGATACGCGACTACGAAAATTCGCTGAGCGTAGACGGCACCGAGCTCGTCGCCACATACGCGACGGAGGGAACGGGCGCCTCGCTGACCAAGACCATACGCGAAATGCCCTCTACACCCATGGCGATAGTGAAGGACGCCCGCCCGATAACCACGCTCTATACCGACGGGCACGGCGTTTACGGTTCCTCGGAACGTACCGTGTCCGAGGTGCTTACGACTTCTGCAAAGAAGTCCGCGACCGCCACGCCTCTCGATGGACAGGGCGAAACGAACAACGGCGTCTTTAACCTGATGACCGTCACCGTATCGGGCCGCTACGTCGACAACGAACTGCATTCGTCATACGTCCTTGCCGCCGGGACCTCGTCGTTCGCTGACAGCAAGTATATCGGCTCAAAGAGCTACGCAAACCGCGACATTGTCTTCTACGCCATGAAAAACTTCATCAAGAAGGTCGTGCCGCTCGACATAGACTTCAAGGTGTTCACCGACACCGAGCTGAACTGCACGACGGCCGAGGCAAATCGCTACACCGCTCTGTTCACCGTCGTTCCCGCCGCGATCGTCGCCGGGATCGGCATCTTCGTCTACACGAGGAGAAAATACCTATGAGCCGAAAGCTGCGCACGATAATAATCCTCGGTGCTCTGTTCGTCATACTCGCCGCTTTATACTTCGCCGTAATCGCGCCGTGGTATAAGGCAAAGACGGAAACGCCTGAGGAAGAGCCGCCCGAGCTGCTGCCAGGCGAGGTCCTCGGCACCAACAACCGCATACTGCTCTTCGAGCACGTCGAAAAGGCCGACATGCTGTCGATCGAGGTCCACAACGAGTTCGGCACCTACACGTTCTACAGGGGCAGCGACGACAATTTCCACATAAAGGACATGGAGAGCGTCTCCTACAGCCTCGAGGGGCTTTCGAACCTCGTGGTCAGCACCGGCTACACCCTGTCGATGAGACGGCTCGACTTCGCGGAGCTTGACGACGACTTTTCCGTATACGGCCTCGGGGAGAACGACAACCCTGCCTGGTACGTGATAACCAAAATGGACGGCACCACGCACAAGGTGCTGGTCGGCAGCCTCATACCGACGGGCGGAGGCTACTACAGCATGTACGAGGGGAGACGTGCCGTCTACGTGCTCGACACTTCGTTCGCCACCTCGGTCCTCGCCGACATCCACACGCTTATCAATCCGCTGCTCGGCTATCCGGTCAGCAGCACCTCCTACTACAACCTCGACGATTTCTACATATTCCGGAACGGCGAGCCTTTTGTCGCGATCGATATGAAGACCGCCGAGGAGACCGGCAACGAAAACGGAATGCCGTCGTTCGTTATGGTCCTTCCCGTGGGCTACGACCTCAAGCTCACCACCTATTCCGCGTTTATGGAAAAACTCGCCTCCTTTCAGGGAGACGCGTGCGTTGCCGCGGGCTACGAGCTTGACGGCGCGGACGAAGACCTTCTTCTGGAAAAATACAACATAGACCTGACCTCGCCCTGGTATCTGCTGCACTACAAGCTCGATGATGTCGAAACCATAATAGTGTTTTCCGAACCCGACGAGGACGGCAACATGTACGCCTTCTCGAGCGTATACGACCTTATCGCGCGCATAAACGTTTCGAACGCGTCGTTCGTCAACTGGGGACTGCTTGAATTCGTCTACGACTACGTCTTCTACAAGAACATAAACGACGTCGCGAGAATAGAGATAAAGGGAAAGCTGAACGAGCTCGACTCCAAGGGCAACCCGATAGACGTGGACGCCTTCTTCACCCTTGACGGAGAGAAGGAGACCATCATCGTCCGTCCGAAC
>JAFZTO010000099.1 GCA_017618795.1 Clostridia bacterium
AGTGTTGTATTGAAAATAGTGTTGGATAACAGTTCTTGCTGCCATGCCTGCTGCAGACATTCACCGCCAGGTAATCGCGTATGCCGGGCGCACAGTTTTAAAAAACGCGGAACCGTTATCCGGTCCCGCGTTTTTTCTGTTTTATTCCACCATGCCTGTTTTTCGCAAAGTTTCTGTAAATTCACGCACGTCGGCAAGAGCCTTTTCATAGGAAACGTCGTATTCTCCGACAATTTCTTCCGCTATCGTCTCCTCGTCCTGCTCCAGTCTGTCCCATATAAACGAGCCGACCTCACTCAGTGCGAAAAGACCGCAGAATTCTTTAAGCGCTTCTCCGACGGGAACGAGGAAACTCTCCCCGCCTATTTCTCTTTTAACAAAAGTATATTTAACCTTCATATTTTTTCCTCGGCCGATCCTTTTACCATTTTGCACAGATATTCCGGTCTGCCGTCAAAGCGGCCGGTCTCCGCCAGACATATCGAAGCGCACACCGGACAGCGCCCTCTCTTTTTGCAATCCGAACACTCCTCGGGAAGCAGAACCGCCTTTGTAAATTCCAAAGTTTGATTCCAGGCTCCTTTAAACGGCATATTTCTGAGAGAAACTCCCTCAACGTTCATTGTTCCGCACGGCAGCATTCTGCCGTCCCATGTAATCCAGAAAGCGCTTCTTCCTGCCCGGCAGACCACGTTTCTGCCATTTATTGCGCATTCGTCGTTTTCGTCATCGTCCTGCACGGAAAAACCGTTTATTGTTCTCCATTTTTCCATGGCCTCAGCGGCCTGCTCCGGAGAGAGGCGAACGTTGTCATTCAGTCCGTTCCTTGTATGCGGGAACACGTAATGCGCAAACCGCACCGGAACCCCGATACTTTGCGAAAAATCGGCGATAAGTTCCATTTCGCCTATGTTTGCCGCAACCGGCGAATAATTGATACTGACGCTCTGCCCGTCCGCCTTCATTCGCCGTATGCTGTCGGCAACCGCTTCGGAATTTCCAACCCCGCAGAGCGTGGCGCAGGTTTCATCTGTGAGTCCGTAAAGCGAAACGTTCAGCCTCGTAGGCGGATACTTAAGCAGCAGTTCTCTCACCCCGTCCCTGTAAAGGGATCCGTTCGTATTGATCGTTATAACAAATCCCATTTCGGCAAGAGAAGAATAAATCTGTTCGAAATCATCGCGCAGAAACGGCTCGCCGCCCGTAAGGAGCAGAAAAATCATTCCGCTGTCGCGCGCCTCCGACGCGATTTTTAACCATTCGCGCGCGGAAAGTTCGTTTTCGCGGTTTTCTTCAGAATGGACGTAGCACATCGCGCATCTGAAATTGCACCGTCTTGTCAGTTCAAAGGTACCGCTGACGGGAATCCCTTTTATTACGCCCACGGAGTTAATATGTCGAGAAAAATAAGGTTCGTTCGACTTTACCAATATATCATCCTTTCAAGAGCCTCAACGCTCCCTGCGTCAGGCCTGCAGCGCAGCTCGTAAAAATCCGTTTCGTTTGCTATCACGGACATTACGTCAATGGCCGCCGCCGTTTCCTTTTCATTTTCAGTATCGTACGTGCATCCCTCAAGCAAAGCCTTGAAAGCGCTCTGCGGACCGGCCCTTAAACAGTTGTTCTGCTGTGATTTAACAACGGAAACGATGCATTTTATCGGGCATGACATATTGAGTGATATGCCCGATGTGCCGCTGTACGGGGAACCGAACGCCGTCCAGACGCCGTTCGTTTTCTTTATAAGCGCCCTGTCGCCGTTCACGGTCACGGAACCCCTCAGGTCATGCCACAGCGCCGCCTGAGTCGATTTTCCCGACTGCTTGGGCCCGGTGAAAAGAATTGCCCCGCCTCTGTGGCAGACAAACGACGCGTGCAGGATAATTCCGCCGTGTTCGATAATTCTCGACGGCAGACGCAGAATTTCCAGCAGAAGCCGCAGACCGAAGCATTCAGGATATTCGGTGCTGACTGTCACAAAGATTTCAGCGCCGTTTTCAGCCACGCTCATAATCGGTCTTTCTGAACGCTCGTGGCGGTATACCGTCCCGCCGCATGGCATGCGTTCGGAATGCGAAACGTTTATAAAGTAATCCGCGCTTATATTGTCGTCCCTGAAAAGTTCGAGCTCTCCCGGAAAGTCGCAGTTACATCCGTCAAAGGCAAACCCCAGCCCGCCGATAAGATATTTTTTCACCATACGCAGGGCAGAACACAGTTATGAACCGAAAACGTTGTTGCTGTCAGTTGGATTTGAGTAGCAAAGCGAATCGGTGTATTCCGGCGTGGTAAATATGCAATCTATCTCCTTTGAGAACACAGTGCCTCCGAGCTCGTCAACCGTCACGGGGCAGACACGCTCGGCAAAATTGGATATTGCCTCGCATCCCGACGAAACCGAACTGGAGAGTGAAAAATTGCAAAACTTAATCTCGGGTTCCGAATACGTTTTCTTCATTTAATTCACCTCTTTACATTCGCTGGGCCGCACAGGTAACCGATAAATCCGCCGTGCGTAAACCCGTATACCGCCGTGCTTACAAGAGCTCTGCGTATCGCGTTCATTCTGATTTCAGTCGAGCGCATGACCGATTCAAGCAAAGCAGCGTAATCCGGGCGGACTGTTTCTTCTTTTTCGTTCTCCGCAAACGTCCCCGGAACGGCGTATCCGTTTTCAACGTACTTTTCAGCGTACATTACAGACGCGAGCGTTGTGTATATAATAGAAGACGCTGCGTCGGGATCGGTTCCGGAAGCGGGCACGTATTTCAGCCTTGTCAGCGACATGATTCCGGAAACGCAATCAATAACAACCACACAGCCCGACGTGATCTGTCCTGCGTCAGGCGTTACGTCGTAATACATGTCCGTTGCGGTCGATAAATCAAACGTTATGTTATACTTTACCGTCCCTTCCTGAAGAAGAGATATTTTTATTTGACCCGATCCGGAAATGCATCTCATTCCGAGCAACAGGCGATCTCCTGCTCCCATATCCGACAAGCCGAAGGCAATACCCTGCCCTTGCAAAAGATACGTTTCGCTCTTGGGCCCGTATTTTCTGTAATCGTCAACCGTCTCAATGCCAGTAAATCCGTCGATATATACTGCCGCGTTCTCGTATGCCCCGTTTGCCGAAAGATCTTCCGCTTCAATCAGCATATCTCTTATTACGGAACACCGGGCGTTTGCCTCGCCGGCGGCGGTGTAGTCAACCGTTCCGCCCGCAGGATCATATATGCGTATAGCGTCGAGACAGAATCCGTAGCTGCCGTTCCCCGCGTTATCAAATACAGCCGCGTACATCGGGGTAACAACCACGGTATAAGTGCCGTATTTGAGTTCTCCCGAGCGCAGCACGGGCGCCTGATAAATCGTCATCGCTCCACTGTAAAGCTCACGTTCGATATTGTCCGAATAAGTATACGCAACGTCTCCTGCGGACGGATTTTCAGGAAAAGCTCCGTTTTCCGGCATCACGCCGTCCGTGACCGTTTCGGATGAAATCCGGTGCCACTTGCCGTCGTTTCCGAAGACCCATTTATATTTAGCGTACCCGTCGGTTTTCGTCATTGAATAGCCATGGAAGGTGTCGACGATCCAGTTTTTGATCAGTGACGTTTCTTCACCGGTACAAGTGTAGACCTTTACGTTTACCAGTCCGCTGTTACCGTCGCACAGCGATATCAGATCAAACCCGCTGCCCGTGAAAGTAAAGACTGCCTTAGGCCAGCTGTGTCCGTCCTGCCCGCTGTACTTAGGATTGGGATTGTTGTCAGCGCTGACCGTCACGTAATGCGCCGAACCGCCCGAATATCCGGTCGAAGAAGCGTATGCGGAGTCATGTCCGAAAACGTCCGCACTTTCGCTTCGCGTCGCGGTCTGCATGAGCGAGGCCGAATCATCGCCCTTTATTTCCCATGTGCCGGACTCCGCGCCGGCAGAGTCGTCCGAGTAATCCGCAAAACCGTCCTCGAAATACATTGTCCCGGCCGGAGAGGCCGAAAACGAACCGTACCAGTATTTTCCGCCGCACTCCACCGCGTAATAATATGTGCGCGCAGAAGCGAAGCTCATGGTTTTCAGCGTATAAAGCAGTTTGCCTCCCGAAACGCTGAGATCGCAGTCGTCAGTTTCAATTGACGACAAAAAACCTTCCGCGAGCGTGACGGTACAGTTCGTCGAACCGACGTATTCTTCCGCGCTTTCAAAAGCTGTGCTCACCCCTGCAAGGACCGCGGTTCCATCGAACTCGTCGTTGCCCGTCAGATCGAACAGGACAGGCAGACCGTAGTCAAGCGTATACGAATCGTGGATACAGTGATTAGTGCTTGCCGGAGCGCTGATATTGACCGTAACGGTGCCAAGCTCAATTCCCTCGTATTTAACCGTGTAAACGGTGCCGTCAGTCGTGACAAGAGAATAATCCGTCACGGTCTGCAGATCGGTCGAACCGTCCGGGCTTGTCGACGTCTGGACGGTTATCCCATTTCTGATTGCCGCTTCGACGTCATCGTCAGAGGAAAGGTTAAACACCGTCTGCCCCGACAAGCGGGCGTAGATGGGAGAGGAACCGGTGGAATATTCTTCGTAAAAATAAACCCTGCTTTTTTTGCCGCTCCTAGTTTCCCATGTGCCATTATTACACCAAAGATATACTTTCGTACTCCCATTCTGAACATAATAATAATCGCCATTGATAATCCATGAAGATTTCAATATAGGGTTCGTACCTATGCTGTCAGAATCTTCATCAATATATAAAAACCAATTCGACCACACATTCATCAGTATGTTATCATTATCCCAAAGCCACACTGCTTTTTCGTCGTATGAATCGATATATGAAATCCCATCTAATTCGCCTTGCATTATTTGAACCGTATAAGCGATGGAATTAAGATGACAGTTTTCCATAACTGACAACGCATAGGCACTCTCAGCAGCCACCCCAGATGTCGTAATAATATACTTCCTTCCCGTCTGCGGTTCATCTACCAGCCTGTAAATCGGCGTTTCAAGAATCTCTCCCTCCC
>JAFZTO010000100.1 GCA_017618795.1 Clostridia bacterium
CGTATGGCGATACAAGCATTGATTTTAGACTGTTGAAGAACATGACAGCGACAAACAGATACAGCAAAACGGTACCGAACAATCCGACCGAGAGAGTAACCAAATTAAAAGTCGACACGTTTCCGTAAACGGCTCTGAATGACGCAACATCAAAGCTGTCGCCTAATATCAGATTTGTCAAAGGAAGATTTCCAAGTACTTTTTCAGGCGAGCTGAAGGACATTCCGCAGTATTCCATAAACCTTCCGCCTAAGAACATCGCAATAACAGCCAAAAAAATCGCTGCCGGAATCAGATAAACGAGCGACGTCCTTGACGTGAACATGAGAGAAAGAACGCATCCCAGAACAGTAAAAACAAACAGCTCTCCGCTGCCGGAAAAAGCAACGCAGGAAACAAGCAGAATCAGACGCGCACATTCGATAATCCTTCCGTCGGTATCGCTCTGACGCCTTATCGACGTGGCGACATAGGGTGCAAGCAGCATCGCAAGAACCGGAGCGAAAGCCATGTCGAATACGACAAGCGAATTGACCGTCCCGACTGCGAAAGAAACATACGGGTTACTCATCGCGGGCGCTGAAACTTTACTAATAACAGCAACGGCGGACAGAACTGTACAGGAAAACAGTACAACATTCATCGCGCGAACGAACCAGTCTCTTGTTTTATACAGGGCGGGAATACAGACTGAAATAAGGATAACCGGAACGAACCGCGCGGCTGCGGGAAAATTCCCGCACACACCTGCACCAGCGACAAGAACGCACAGAGTCAGAATCAGAAACCCGGAAAACCCGAGTTTGGAGCTTCTCTTACCCTGAATAATCTTGAAAAAAACCGACAGAAGAACCGGAACGACGGCATATATTAATAGTTCAGGCTTTACAAACGGTAATATTGCGGCCAGAACGGTAATCCCGGACTCAGGCTTTTTAATTACAACAGTTAGAAGTAGCAGCGACGGCAAAAGCAGAAAAGAAAACGCAAACGAAGTATGTGCAGAAAGTTCTCCCATCGCCACTCCTGTAAGAATAGCAGGAAAAACGCCCGTCACCGCCTTAACCTCGTAATCGGCTTTTATATCCGCACCGAATATCTCCTGCGAAATAAGCGAACACAGCCTGCTGTTCCCGACGGCCGATCTGACGCTTCTTGACGAAGACATTATCATACCTGCAAAAGCCGTGCACAGGGCACCGAAGATCATACTGTCGGTGTCGGCGGAAATTACCGAAATAAATCTGCCCATGATATATTTTATCAAGATAAATACGCCTGCAGCAAAATATATCAGCCCAACGGTCTTGACGGGCAACGCCATTATACCGTCGAGACAACCATCGGCAAACGCAAGTATCCTGCTTTTTTCACAGGCGGCGGAGACGGCACGCTTGACCGGTATCATGTATTTTCTTTCAATGTCGCCGATGGCTTCAGAAATTACTCCTTCTCCGTCGGATTTGTGTCTGACCAGCATAAAGGCCGTACGGCTCTCAAGCACTTTTGAAAAAAACGACGATGCAAATCTTACAAGGTGCGAATCCGGGGCTTTGTTATTGCCCTTCACATCTTCCTCCTTTTAGTCAGTTCTTTAATAAATCGGGACGTTTCGCAGCCGTTCTTTCGAGCGACTTTTCTCTTCGCCATCTGTCGATCTCCGCATGATTGCCACTCAGCAGAATATCGGGTACCAGTCTGCCGCGGAAATCATACGGGCGGGTATATTGCGGGTATTCAAGCAGCCCGCAGGCAATACTCTCTATTTCGTGGCATTCCGGTTCCGACAGCACGCCGTCCACAAGCCTGCCGACCGCGTCAGCCAGAATGCATGCGGGAATTTCCCCTCCTGTGAGAACATAGTCGCCTATTGAAATCTCCTCATCGACTATCTCCTCTATAATCCGCTCGTCAATCCCCTCATAATGTCCGCAGAGAACAACGAGATTCTCGCATTCAGACAACTCCTTCGCCTTTTCCTGTGTGAGCACCTTTCCCTGCGGAGACATATATACCGTATGTATTTTTTCACGCGCCGTGCCTTTTGTTACCGCATCGAAGCACGCGCATACGGGTGGCGCAGCCATGAGCATGCCTTTTCCT
This sequence comes from Clostridia bacterium, assembly GCA_017618795.1. Lineage (GTDB taxonomy): Bacteria > Bacillota > Clostridia > Oscillospirales > CAG-272 > Colimorpha_A. Next base: position 2,104 of record JAFZTO010000100.1, read on the forward strand.
CCGCCGTATGGTGTGTCGTCCACACGACGGTTTTTATCCTCGGAATAGTCGCGTATGTTGTGTACGTTTATTTCAAGTATCCCGGCGCGTCTTGCCCTGCCGATTATGCTCTCTGACAACACAACGTCGACAAGCCCTGGAAAAAGCGTAAGGATATCAATCTTCATCAAAAAAACCCTCGATAGGACTGATGAAAATTCCGCGCCCGACATCAATTTTTTTGATAAACTCCCTGACGGCGGGAAGAAGCACCGGCTTCCCTTCACAGTTTATCTCGTACAGATCGCGTCCTCCTATCTTGACAACGTCGTGCAGAAAGCCGTATGTTCTCCCGGTATCGGAATCGATAACGGGCAGATCCTTTATATCGTCAATAAGCACTGAGCCATCATCTACAGGTATGTCATCGCGGTGTACAAAAAATACAACGTTTTTAAGCGCTGAGGCCTGCTCGGGTGAAGACACTCCTTCAAGACGCATTATAACGAATTCGCCGATCACTGAAGCGGTTATAACCTTTTTCTCAACATACACGGAACCGTTCTCACAGGATTTCAGAAATATGCGGTTCATATTTTTCAGGACTGCGGGGTTGTCGCACCAGCTCTCGGCCTTTACTGCGCCCTTAATCCCGTGGATGTTAACTATTCTGCCAGCCTCTATAAATTCTCTCATTGCGCCCCCAATGCTTGATTACCAATATATTTTACCATAAAATCGGCAAAAAGTAAATAGAAAACACGAAAAAAAGAAAATCATCTGACCGAATACTTTTTGAAGCAGTACTCTCTCTTTTTCTTAACTACGATTCGCCAGACAAGGCAGGCGACGCAAAGCACAACAATGAGCCCGCATATGACGAATATAGACGTTCCTATTGTGCTCTCTATCTTGAGCTCCTCCCAAAGGGAATTCATGTTATCGCGGACCGCGTCGGGAAGATCGTAATAGAACTGCATATTCGATATATCGATGTCATACAGGATTGAAATGGCGTCGGGGTGTATTTCGTTCATGTATTCGATATATTCCTCGTTTTCCGACACGGTTTTATTTGGGGACGCATAACAGATATACTCGGCGTTCGCAATAGCGATATCCGTGTCGAGCATAAAGTTAATGTACTCTGCCGCTAGTTCAGGGTGCGGCGAACTTGTCGGAATACACATGGCATCTATGAACACATTAGTTCCCTCCGACGGATGATAGAAAGCAAGACGCTCATTATCCTCGTACATTGTCAGGAAATCGCCGGCGTAATACGTGCAAATAGCCGCCGAACCGCCCTTCATCTTGTTGAATACTTCATCCATTACGTAGCCCTGTACAACGCTTTTCTGCTTTCTCAGCAGCTCGAGCGCGTTCCTCCACTCCTCTGGATTTTCAGAGTTAACATCGTATCCGAGATAGAACTGCGCCGTTCCAAAGCCATCACGCGGATTGTTAAACTGCAGGATATTGCCGGTATATTTATCCGACCACATCAGGCTCCATGACTGTGCCAGAAGATCGGGATCATCTTCCGCAACCATTTCCGTATTGTAAATGATGCCTACCGTGCCGAATGTATATGGTACCGAATACTCGTTGTCAGGATCATAATAGAGATTCTTATATTCATCCGCAATATTTACGTAATTTGGCAGCGCGGACGTATCGAATTTCTGAACAAGTCCCTCCTTGATAAGGCGCGCAACCATATAATCCGACGGAACGACAACATCGTAGGCAA
>JAFZTO010000101.1 GCA_017618795.1 Clostridia bacterium
GACGCCGTCTGTTCCTCTCCGAGGCAGTTCGGGATCCAGAACGGATACGACGCCGATACTGTTTTGTTCGTCTCCTGTCTCTCGTCATATTTGGGTATCGGAAGGATCCCGTACTCGAAGTCCTCAAGATCGCGCAGCGCCGTGGCGGCAAGGTTAAGCGTCCCCTCAACTATCATATACTTGCCGTTTTTGAACGCATTATGATTAAAGTCGTTTTCAATACCGGTGCTTCTCGCCCCGACGGTGCCGGTCATCCAGTTATACAGCGTCGAGCAGATCTCAACGGCTTTTGTCTCCTGGTCCGTGATTGTGAGACGCCCGTCCGAACCAATCACTGTCATCGGACAGTCCATAGCCTCCATCCAGGCATACATGTTTGGTGCGTCGCAGAAACCGAAAACGTCTTCGGAGTCAACCTTGTTGTTGGAGTTGAAATCGACGTATACGTCCTTCGTGATCGCAATCATCTTGTCAAGTGTCCAGCTCCCGTTGAGCACGTCTTCGAAAGGATACGCGATCTGGAAATCATCCATGATCTGCTTGTTAAAGAATATGCACCATGTCAGGGCGACGTCGGTGTACGCCATATCCGTTGAAATCATGTAGAGACGGTTATTAATCGTCAGGTCATCGGCATTGCGCCACCAGGGTTTGCTGGTATCAATATTGGGAACTTTCTTAAGGTTCATGAAATACCCGTTCATCGCCGCGGCAGTTCCCAGAACGTCGTGAGTCTCATAAAGCGAGTAGTCCGTTTCGCCGGAATCAATCATAGCGGTCACCTGGCCTACGTGATTCCCGCCGTTGAGCCCGGTATCGTAAATACCTATATTGATATTGTACCTTTCCTCTATGTTGGAGATAACGGTGTATTTGGCCGCGCTGACGAGGTCGTCTTTCTGCTCTTCCTCATAAAAGAAAGCCTCAAGTATAGCCTCTTCGCCGTAAACCAGAAAATCCATTCCGTCGTAATTTATCACAGGCGGAGGAGCTGCACTGTCAGCCTGCGTTTCGGAACCGGAGACGTTTGCGGGAGGCTCCGACGGGTCGGAGCACGCGACGGCGGTGACGACAAGCAGCAGTGAAAAGAACAGTACAAGTATTTTTCTGAACATAATCAGCGCCTCTTAATGAGCGTGACTGCCGCGGCTGCCGCTGCGGACACCATTGCCGCCAGTCCGATGAAGTCGGCAGTCTCGGCGTTTCCGCCCTGTTCTGCGGGAGCACTGGGATCGGACGATGAGAGCATCATGTTGCTCACTCTGCCTTCAGCCTCGGTCGCGTTGCAGTAGATGCACACGTAGTAATATCCGTTGCCCGCTGCACTGAATTTATCGGGAAGCTTGACGACGTTCAAACCTTTCTGAAGCGTAATTTCAACCTCAGGGATGGCATCCCAGTTGTTGGAAAGAGTAAGACGCATGTTTCCCGCGTAGCTGTCCGGGATCTCAAGACTGAGATAAGGCATGCTGTCAATCACCGAATTCGCAAAAGCCCAGATGCAACGGTCGTTACCGGCAAATACAAGGTCGCTGCCGTCAGCTGTGACTGTAAGGTTAGAGGCCCAGATGCCGCCGTCGGCATAATCCGCGGTATTGGAGGCAAGGAACTTAAGCTGTGTGCCCTCTGCGGAAACAGATGAAAGCATTATGCAAGAAACTGCTATCACCGTGACGATTACCGTTAAAATTTTTTTCATTTTTTTCTCCTTTTTTTGCGCTTTCAGGCGCGATTTGTTTTTTATCTTTTTTTCTATTGCAACTTGCCATTACAATTTAGAAAAATATGTTTCTTTAAGTTTGAGAGTTATTTTTTGTTTTTAGTCTTCTTTATCAACAGTGCCGCAACGACCGCGATCACTACCGCCGCGGCTGCGATGCCGATAATAAGACCCGTGTTGTTCTTTTTTGCAGGCTCTTCGTTTTTCTTTTCCGTATCGACGGGTTTTTCGGTCAAGGCTTCAGATTCAGGCGCCGTAGCGGGCTCTTCAGATGTTGCAGGAGGGGTCTCCGTGGGTATTTCGGACTTCTCGGTAGATACGGCGGGCTCTGTCACAACGGGTCTTTCCCCCGGCTGACCGGAAGAGTTTTCAACAAGAATGACTTTGCCGTGATCGGTAGTCCGCTGCCAGCCCCAGCAACCGACTTCCGAAGCCCAGTTAATAAGTCCGTCACGTTGAGGCTGCGAATGGTCGTTTATCTGAATCTCGAGGCTGCAGATATGATCTGTCCAAACGTCGACACCGCGCCACGGGAGAGCATATTCAGCAACATACTTGTCTGTGTCGGTCACTAACATGACACCATCAACATAATCGGCATAGAAATCGAAATACTTTCCGAAGCCGGTTTTGCTGCCGTCGGGATAAAATATTATATCGCCTATGTCGTCATGCTGCGTGCCGGGAAGGTCATTTTCATTAAAATTTCCACTCAGCGAAAAATTGAGTTCCACACAGTCGGAATTGTTCTCGTTGAGTGCGGTGCCTTCTTCTCCAAGAAATACCTGCACGCCGTGTTTGTCCACCTCTACGTAGATATAGAGGTTTTCCTCATCCCACATGACGCGAAGGGTACCCGTCGTTCCGGACGAGGAAGGGATGACCTGCTTATCGACGTTGTCGACCGGCTGCGCTTCAACGTTTTTCCAAATGTCGTCCAGAACGCCGTCGATCACCGGGGTGCCGTAAGGCGCCCGGAATTCCGCCTCGGATGCGGCGTTTGCTCCGGTACCTGCCAGGCAGACAACCGCCGCGGTCAACAACGATACAAGCAGAACGGAAATTGTTTTTTTCATTTTTTGATTTCTCCTTCTTATTATTTTAACCCGAGAAATATGGTTACCACCAC
>JAFZTO010000102.1 GCA_017618795.1 Clostridia bacterium
AGCTCTTGGCGACGCCGGCGGCGTCCGTCTCGGCCTTGCGGCGTATCGCGGCGGCCTCGGCCTCAAGGGAACGGAGCTTTTCCTCGTATTCCGCCTTCAGGCGTTCGTTTTCTGCGGCGTCCTCGCTGTTTTTCCTTTCCCGCTCCTCGAAAGCCCTGCGGCGCCCGTCCATAAACCTGCGGACAGGTCTGAACAGCAGCAGGGTCAGTCCGCCCGCGAGTATCACGAAGTTCAGCATGTGCAGCAGAACCTGTACAAGATCAATGTTCAGCGGCATAAATACACCTCACGTCTGAATATCCGCGCCACGGCGGTCACAGGACAAAGATCACCAGGATGGCCGCGATAAGCGCGTATATGCACGTCGTCTCGATAAAGACGAGCCCGAGCATCATCGCGGAATTGATCTTGCCGGAGGCCTCCGGCTGGCGCGCCATAGACTCGGCGCTCTTGGCTATGACGATCGCCATGCCGACGGCGCCGGCCGCGCACGCGATTCCGACTGCCGCGCATGCGGCGTAGGCCTTGGCGCTGAGCCCGTTTTCCTTTTCCGCGGCGTTTCCGTTCTCCCCGGCTTCCGCCGTTTCGCCGTTTTCCGCGGCGAAGGCCGTCAGTGAAAAGGCCCCCGCGGCCGCGGCGAGCAGCGCGATCACCGCCGCTGCGATTATCAACAGTTTAAACAATCCGGTTCTTCTGTTTTTCATCTTAAAATCTCCTGTCGACAGTCTCGGTTTTACTCCGCTCCGTTTTCGTCCGGCGCACTGGGACCGTCTGTTTTTTTCTTTTTCTTTTTTGCCGGCTCGACCGCTTCGCCGTAGAATATCGAAACGAGCGTGCACAGCACGTACGTCTGGATCACCGCGTGAAGGAGCGTGAACAGAACGCCTACTATCACCGGAAGTCCGAAGCTTAAAAACGCGTAATGATAAACGAGCTCTGTCACAAGCAGACCGCTTAGCAGCGCTCCGAACAGGCGGAAGCTCATGGATATCGGCAGCGAGAAGTCCTTGAGGACCCTCAGCGCCCCCTTCGGCCCGTTTGAAAAGATCCCCGCGGCAAGTATCACCGCGAACGACAGGAAGCCCATGCCGAGCGCGCCGTTTATGTCCGCGAGCGGAGCCGGAAGCGACACCGATCTGCCCGACGTTGTTATGACCTGAACGCCGAACAGCTCAAACAGAGTGCTGAAAAATACGTAAAGTCCCGCGCTGAATATGTACGCCGCGACAAACCCGGTCCTGTGCGGACTGTTCCCGGCCGCCATGTCCGAAAAGAAGTCCACCGCCTTCTCTATAAGCGACTGGAATTTTCCCGGAACCGTTCTGAACCGCGGCACCGCGAAGATTCTGATCAGAAGCGCAGCGAGAAGCAGAACGGACGTGACTATATAGGCGGAGACGAGCCCAGGATTGACCTCCAGGCCCAGAATGGATATCCTGTTCTTTTCGTGCAGGACCCCGTCGCGCATCGCCTCGCGCAGATCTTCCTCCCCGCCTCCGAAACCGACGACAAACACCGCCGCGGTTATGCAGACGATAAGCGCGATCCAGACGGTTATAAACCACGTAAGGCCTCTGCTCCGGGCCTTTTTCTCTTTCAACGCCGCGTCACTTCCCTTCTTTTCAGTCTGACGTAAATGAACGGCCTGCATGGCCCCGGTCCGCCCGGACACGGGGCGGAAAACGGGACGCGGTTTCCGCTCCGTTAAGCGCGGGGCCGCTCAGTAAGATAATTATACCACGCCGTGCGGGATTTGTCAACGATTTTACGTTAAATAGAAAAAATAAGGCGTTAAACTGTAAACGCATTATTTTAAAGTTGTAAACAATCTGTTGTATAGGCGCGAAGCCGCCCCGCTCCGCTTGACAAACACGGGGGATTGTGGTAAAATATTGTGTATTTTTGGAAAAGCATGAAAGGTCGCTACATGGACAGCCAGTCGCTCGCACCCGAATTACCCGTTGTAAGAAAGCCGAAACGCAGGAAAAAGAAGTATCAGGCGCTGATCAACAACTTCTTCACGCCCGCTTTTTTCGTCGCCGTCAACATTTACTTCGAAATAATATTTCACGTCTATTACTGCAAGGACGCAAACATATTGCTGCCTCTGCTGGTCTGCGTCCCCACCGGAATACTTGCCGGAATCATCTGCGACCTGTTTCCGGAAAAGGTCACAAGGGTGCTCAGGTACGTTTACACCGCTTCGCAGTTCCTGCTCTTTGGGGTACAGATCGTCTACAGCAACATCTTCAAGGACGTAATGTCCTGGTCGCTCGCAGGCATGGCCCCGCAGGTCGCCAAAAACTTCATGCGCGAAACCTTCATATCCATATGGGAGACTCTTTATCTGCTGCTGCTTATGGCCCTGGCGTTCGTGGCGCTCGCCCTGCTCGTAAAAAAGTTCAATCCAGTCAGCACGCCGAACAGATACAAGACCATTCTTGTGCTTATAGTGCTTGTCCTTGCCCTTATAATAGCGTTTGTCTCGATCGTCATACCCGGGAAAAAGGCTCACAGTCCTTACGACATCATATTCAAAAACTGGGATCTTGATCTTTCCATGAGAAAAATGGGCGTCATTTCCTCGACCTGGCTGGATTTCAAAAGCATTATCCTCCCTGCCGATGTGGAAGACGTGCCCGTGATCGTCGATCCCACCCAGTTCACCGATCCGCCGCAGACGGACGGTCCCGGCCATGCCGGGGAAAGCGGAAACGGAAGCGAATCGGGGGAACAGCCGGTCATTGACGACAACCCCTACAACACGATAGAGGAGCTGGATTTCAGCGCGATCGCCGCGAAATCCGACAACGACACGGTCAAGAATCTCTGCGATTACTTCACCGCTCTGAACCCGACGAAGAAAAACCAGTACACAGGCATGTTCAAGGGCTACAACCTGATCATGTTCTGCGCCGAATCCTTTTCGCCTGTTGCGGTGCGCGAGGACCTTACGCCGACGCTCTACAAGCTCGTCAATTCCGGCTTCGTGTTCGACAACTACTGGATCTCCTATTCGTCCGTTACGACGAACGGCGAGTACTCGTTCCTTACCGGACTGTTCCCTGACTTCGCCAAACCAAAGGCGGACGGCAGTTTTCTATACTCGGCAAACAACACCATGAACATGACAATGGCGTCGTGGTTCAGGAATCAGGGCATCCAGCCGCTTGCGTATCACCCGAACTACGTCTACTACTACAACCGCAACGTGACCCACCCGAATCTGGGCTATACGATCCGCGGCAGGGAAAACTACGACAACCTGACGGGATGGCCGGAATCCGACCTCACGCTTATGGAGGACGTGACCGGCGAGTTCATCAACGGGAACCGTTTCCTCGTCCACGTCATGACGGTCAGCGGCCACCACAACTATACGTTCGCGGTCACAAACGGCGACGCGACAAACGAAATGGCGGTCAAGAACAAGCCGCTCGTCGAAAATCTCGACTGGAGCCTGTTTGCAAAGGACCAGAAGTACGAAGAAGTCGCCAAAGCGTACGTCGCCTGCAATATCGAACTCGACAGGGCGCTTGAGCACCTGATCAAAGAACTTGAAAAGGCGGGAGAGCTTGACAGAACGGTCATATGCCTTTCGACAGATCACTATCCTTACGGTCTCACGGACGAGGAATACGCTTCGATGCTCGGATACAAATCACGATACGGGCTCAAATACGACGGAATGGAGAGATACAGAAGCAATCTTATCCTCTGGAACTCGGCGATGGAGACCGTACACGTATCCAAGCCCTGCTGCTCGGTCGACGTTCTTCCCACGCTGCTGAATCTTTTCGGCATGGAATACGACTCAAGACTCTACTCGGGCCAGGACATTCTGTCCGACAGCTACGGTCTGGCAATACTTAAGGACCAGAGCTTTATAACGGACAAGATCGTATACAACGCCCGTTACGGCAAGACATATAATCTCGACAAATCCTGGACGATGCCGGACGGCTACCTCGACGCGTACATTCAGGTGGTCAAGAACCGCTTCTCGGTCGCGTCGAACATACTGAACAACGACTTCTACGCGCTGCTTCCGAAGGACGTAATCACCGCCTCTCAGAGCAAACAGTAAAACCAACAATCGGAACGCCGCGGCGAAAGGAATCGCCGCGGCGGTTTTGTATAATTCGTTAAAAAGTGAATTTGTCAGTTCAGGTAAAGACCGTTGCCCTCCGTGCCT
>JAFZTO010000103.1 GCA_017618795.1 Clostridia bacterium
CACTGGCAGTGAGTCGTGTTTTTAGAGTATCCGATGCAAACACCGGTGGAATGCGCCATAGTTTTGCAGTCATCTTCGCACTCGGCTTTCACGCACTGCAGACCGTCTCTGACGTAGCCGTCCATACAGTTGCAGCCGTCTTTATTCAGGTTCAGGTCCGAAAAAGCCGTACATTTTTGTCCGTTCCAGATTTCTTTTCCTTTTTCACACGGGTTGGCGGCAACACAATAGGCTTTTCCTAATTGAGTTTTTGCCTGCGATTTATTTCCCGGGAACAATATTGCGTGAGTCGGGTTTAAATTATATGAAGTTGAAGTCCATGCATCATCCGAAACAAAACCTTCCAAAAGTTTTATTTCGTTTTTATTCGGCAGTCTCCAGTAGGAAATTCCTGCAAAATTCAGATTTTCGCAGTATTCAAGCGCTTTCTGCCATGTTTTGTCAGTTGCCGGCGATCTTTTAAAAACAAGGTCAGTAAAAACACTTGCGACTATGTCGGAGGAGAGGTATTTCGAATCACAGTTTACGTAAATATCGACTGTTTCGAACTCATTTCTGACACATCTGAAAGCTCCCGAATCAACATAATCCGAATCATACTTACTTTCGCTGCCTCTTTCAAAATCAACTCCGTATCCGTAGAAAGAGTATGGAGACTGAGTATAACGACCGTATTCGCTGGAATAAAAAAGCGTTGAAGGAGTGTCGGGAAAGTAGTTTTCATCTATCGCAGGATCGTATTTTTCAATATCGACTATTGAAAGCAGTTCATCAACCGTCGGCAGCCTCCAGTCACAATGCCCGCCGAAATTCGCTACATTGCAATAGTGCGCTGCCATAAAATTTACCGGATGCCACGGTGCGACTTTGCGCTGCCATTCAAGTCCGGAAGCGGTATCAAAAACAATATCAGCTTTACCTTCTCCATAGTTTTGGACAGTAAAATTACGGGATATACATGTGCCGAGTTCTGCATACTGTGCATCCTGACCGTAAAAAGGCTCTCCCTTTTGGGAACATTGAATCTCCTTTTCCGTGTCAAAACATTTCGTCTGCCCCGTGCAGATCGTGCTGTAAAAAGCTTTTTTCCCGATACATCCTCTGTCATTCCCCTGCCAGACATAGCCGTCGCTACATTCGCAACTGTAATGCTTTCCGTATGAAAAACACTTTTCCGTCGAATTTTCTACACCTTTGCAAGGCTCTGTTTCACACGGATCAGGAATGATTTCGGTTTCTTCGTCGTTGCTAACTTCATCTGCATCCGGAGTGAAATCTGCATCCGGAGTGAAATCTGCATCGTTTTCGCTCACTTCGTCAGGAACAAAATCGTTGTCATCACTTTCAACATCCTCAAATTCTGCATCGTTTTCGTCAACTTCGGTAATATCGCTGTCCGATACTGAATCCTCATCGGGAATTACGCTTTCCGGCGTTTTTTTGCCGCCACCGCACGAGATAAAAAGGAAAATCAGCATGATGGAAAGAAGAGTTTTCATGACGGAACCTCCTATTCAAAATTTCTTACGCAGCGGACATTGAAACTGCCTTTAGATTTTGTCACGCCCCCAAGTTCACCTTTAAGATCTATCATTTCCGCATAGTTAAATATTTCGATACGATAAAAATAAACAACTGTACAATCCATGGAAGCAGGGTTGATGTCTCTGCGGCGCGTGGTGGAAGAAACAAAGCCGTATTCATCAGGAATATTGAAAAGAATAGAGAACGGGTCGTCTTTATCATAACTTATCAGCGAAACAAGCTCGTTTTTATTTGGCAGCCTCCAGTCGGAATATCCCGCATAAGTCAGATTCTCGCAGTAAGAAAGGGCGTTTTCCCATCTTTCATTTTCCATTTTAGTGAAGCCTTTCTGCCACATAAGCCCTGTCACTGAATCAATAACCACATATAATAAAAAGTATCCGCCTGCTGATTTGTTTGTAAAGTTTGCTTTAGGTAGTTTGTTGCCCCTGACACACATAACATTGTAGCGGTATGTTTTCAACGGATACGAATATACATGTCCGTGTTTCGGGCTGAAACCCCAGGCTCTTGAAGAATCGTCTAAATTCTCTTTCGATGTCCACAGATTGCTGCCGACCGCAAAAGACGGCATGATATCCTTGAAATAAAGCCTGTTCACAAGCGTAGAAGTATATTCATCACTATCTGCTTCACACGAATCGTATGCGCTATAGTCAGTGATCGTCATCAATTCAAGCGGTTCGGGAACGCGCCAGTCGCTGTATCCTGCATAGACAAGATTATCGCAGTAAGAGAGCGCGTCATTCCATGTGTAAGTTTTTTCCGACACGACATGCTGCCACTCAAGTTTTGTGTTTTTATCTACAACGATTTCCTGATTTGAAACAGTTTTGAGCTCGAAATCCTGTGTTTTGCATGAGCCCTAAGCGGCATACTGCGCATCCTGACCGTAATAACTTTCGTTTTCAGCAGGACACTCTATTTTAAAACCTTTGTCGAAACACACAATGTCTCCGGTGCAGATATTGCCGAGAGTTACTGCGTCTGTCGCATAAGCACTGCATTTTCCGCTGTTCCAGCCATATCCGTCATTGCA
>JAFZTO010000104.1 GCA_017618795.1 Clostridia bacterium
TGGACTGAAAACAGCGCCAGGCGCGCCTCGGCTCTGCTTGCCAGAAATTCGATACCTTTTGACTATATTGTTGCCGAAGAAAACAGGGATGTCGAATAATATGATACTCTTGTGTTAAGCGAGCAGGAAATCATATCAATCGAACTGGAAGACAAACTTGCGGAGTTTGTAAAAAAAGGTGGAAATCTTCTAATCTTTGGCAATTGTTTCGGCGAAAAATATCCGGCTGACAGCGACGGAATAACGCTTGAATACCGTGATTACGATCTTCTTGAAAAAATCGCGGGGAAGAAGTTTTCTTCGTGCGGGAAATACGAGGTTGTTACAATCGGAGATTCAAAGATCGTTGTATGCAAAAATTTTATGCGTACGTCTTCAAATGAAGGATCGATGGTCGTTGACGGGAACGTAAAAAAAGCTTTTTCAGAACTTGCCCTAAACAGACAGGTCAGGCTTGAAAAAGCCCCTTCCCAGGGTTATGTCGAAACAACGTACCGTTCAAACGCTTCTGGCAGTGAATTCTATCTGCATCTTATCAATATGGATGTAAACGATGAATACACATCCGAAAGATACGAGGTTTCGGTTGAAATACCTGCCGGAGCGGTTTTCGTTTCAGCGGAAGCATTTTCGCCGTTTAATGAGGAAGTCGCTCTCGAGGCGACCGAAAAGAACGGTAGATTATTTTTTGAGGGCGAATTCGGTATATATTCCATGGTCAAAATAAAATACAGGTACTGATATATGAGAAAAACAACAACGATAATTCTGCTTGCCGTAATGTTTTTTACCGCCTTGCTTATTGCCGGATGCAACCGGAACGGTAATGATCATAACAGTACGGCAGAAACCCAGAGCGTCGGAGGGGATGACGGGACAGTGAGATACAGGGTAAGCGAAAAAAAGGATTTTTATATTCCTCTATACGACTGGTACAGGAGAACTCAGCGCTCGCTTGACGGGAAAGGTCAGGTGTACTGGAACAACCAGATCGCTAACAAGCTGCACTGCAACTGGATAAATGTTTTCCCGTCAGGTAAAAGCAGAGACGGAGAAAGGGGATTGCCCGGAGCCTTTCTTCTCGACGTCGACAGGATAATCGAGTATACGGCGAAAGGGCTTGAGGATTCGCACAAGCTCGGGATAAAGGTTATGACGTCCGCCCCGATTGCCGAGGTGTTTCAGGACACGTGGCTTGACTGGGGCATCGATCCCACCGAAATGCTCACATGGGGCGGCAAAAGCGGTAAAAGGATAATAAACGACAGCGGACTTAACCATGCCTGCAACAACGACCCGGAATGGCAACGCTATCTTATCGTTTACACAGAGAAAATGGCTGAGGCCGGCTTTGATGGATGTCTTTACGACGGGTATACATATGCTTATGATCCGGGATATTACTGCTTCTGCGAGGACTGCCTTGCAAGCTGGAAGGAATTCTGCCTTGATCTTTACGGTGAGGAGAAACCGTTCCCGACGGCACGCAATCTTGCGGTCCACACCGATACCGATGAAGTCGACCGTGCGTATGTGGTTTGGAGGCTGAAAACGCAGAGCGATCTGTACAATTCGCTTCTGGCGGCCGGCAGGAAATACAATCCGGATTTTGAAGTGTACATCAATTCCACCATGTACGATATCTCTCTTACATATTTCTACCTGAACGGTCTTGATGTAACTTCATCGGAATTCAAGCATGTTCTGGGGCACGAAAACTCCATGTTCATGTACGTAATGCACGAGGCACTGTCCGACAAGCAGCTTATTTCTTTCACCAACGTTTATACAAACCAGTATAAAACAATAAAAGAATACTACGTTGAAATAATGACTGCGTTCGCATCCGGCGGCGCGATGTGCGAGGCTGAGGTCAGCCGTACAAAAGACATGGATTTCTATGTGACTGACGTCACTACGCGGCTCGGTGAAATTCTCACAGACGAAAACGAGCAGTACAAGTTCAGATCAAGCGGAAACGCCGCAAAGGCGACGGTTTTCTACTCCTGGAGGGACACCAACTATTTCCAGGTAAAGGGCTTTGCGGAATTCAGATCCGCCGGAGGGACCAACATCCGCGAGAAATACGACAACTGCTCTTCCAGGAGAGTGGCAGTAAATCTCGCCCGCGCCGGAATCCCTTTTTCCTACATGGTGGAGGAAACGAATCCCACTGATGAGGATTTTGCGTACTGCGGGACGATTATCATTCCCGAGCTTACGATTCTTGACAGAGACACCGAGGAGCGGCTTCTTCAATACGTTAAGCAGGGCGGAAGCATAATTATTGCCGGAAGTGTTTTCGGTACCTGCTATTCGTTGGACGAAAACGGGTTGAGGCTTGAAAAACGCGATTACGACGTTCTAGAAAAATGGACAGGGACTTCTTTACGTAATTCGGAAAAATATGCCGTTTATACGGTGGGAAGCGGCAAAATAGTCGTGTGCAAGAATTACGTTACAAATACTGAGGTCGAGCTCAGTTCCGCGCTCAGCGAGACTATGATTAGGGCTCTTGAAGAGACCGGGGCTGCCGCCCAGGTCAGAATAGATACTCAGCCGCCGCAGGGGTATATCTGTACTTCTCTGCGAGCCAACGCAAGCGGGACGGAAATGTATCTTCATCTGATTAATTACGACGTTGACGATTCGTTTGTTGCCGGAAGCTATACGGTTTCAGTAGAGATTCCGGAGGGATCGACCGTTTCCGGAGCAGCGGTAAAATCCCCGTTCTATAACGGTGACGGGAATTTCGGCTGGGAAGTGAAGAACGGACGTATATATTTTACGGGAGATTTTGATATTTACTCGTATATTACGATAAATCTGAATTACCAGAACTGAATTTTGTTAAAGATCCGTTTCAGAATACGGACGCTGAAATGGAGGAAATTTTGTCCGATTAAGAGGGAAATATGAAAAAGATTTCTGTTTTGCTTGCTGTCGCAATGATAGCATCTCTGTTTGCGGCGTTTGCCGTAACCGCTTCCGCAGAGGAAAGCATATGGGACGGGACCTATCCCGAGGTTAACGCCGAAGCCGCGTTCGGCGGAGGATCCGGAACGGTCGATGATCCGTACCTTATTTCAAGCGCGGCCGACCTTGCTCAGCTATGTGTCAACTCCAACTCGGAGGATAAAATCAAGGATTACTACGGCGGGATTTATTTCAAATTTACCGTTGACATCATCCTTAACGAAAATTACTCCGAGTATGCCAGCTGGGGTACGACTCCTCCGGCAAACGTATGGACTCCAATCGCTCAGAATCTCGCCGACAACAACTCGATGTCAGGCGGCATTTTCAAAGGCATTCTTTACGGCGCAGGTCATGTCATAAAAGGTATGTACGTAAAGGATGACAGCGAAAAGTGGACGATGGCGGCCGGCTTTATAGGCATGATGGGCGGAGACATCTACAAGCTCGGATTTGAAAACTGTTATGTAGAAGCCAACTCAACCGCAGGTGTCGGCGCCGGAATCATTGCGGCATCGCTTGGGAACACCAACATCAACAATGTCACAAAGTGCGATCAGTGCTATGTAAAGGACAGTTACGTTTCTGCATGGAGGGGTGCAGGTCTGATATCCGGAATTACTCCTCACACGTATGTTACAAACTGCTATTCGACCGGAACGGTCAACGTCGGCCGCGAGGAAGGGGAAGCTGATTGCTCCGGCCTGTGCGCATGGTGCAATTCGGCGTCTTCGGAGGTAACTATTGAAAACTGCTATACCGTCTTCAAGATGACGGGCGGTACGGGAATTTGCGGGAATATCATGGGAAATGTGACTTCCGGCGTTGCCACTATAGATAACTGCTATTTTGATTCTCAGTATTCAGATGTTGAAAATGCATTTGGGTGGGTTTGCGAAGACTCAAAAGAATATTGCTATGCAGAAGATTTGCAGTCTGCCCAGATGACGGTCAGCAAAATGTCGTTTAAAAACTCAGTATGGTCCGACGCGGAAGGCGGGACACCGGTGCTGAGCGTATTTGCTTCTCCGGAGGAGGCTGACGCTGATATCGTTACGGGCGAGTCCGCCGATCCCGGCATTCCGGACACGGACCCCGTTACTTCCGAACCCGATGATTCGACGGTGCCGGTAACTGATGAAAATCCCGGTGAAATCACCGAGCCCGGTACAAAAGAAGCCGATACGACAGAAAAGAACAATGAAACCGGACCGGCACCCGACACGGATAAAGCCGGTGAGAAAGATAAAACTTTCCCGATATGGATTCCTATCGCTGCGGCTGTTCTTGTCATAGCGGTTGTTGCCGGTGTGATAATAACCAAAAAGAAAAGATAAATAATTGCTGCCCTCCCTGCGAAGGGAGGGCAATCATTCTGACGGCACTAAATGTGTATCAGAGCATGAGTGTGCATAATATTAGATTATCAAAGGAAACTCTTTTATGAACAGGAAAATAAGAATAGGAGTCTTCGGCGTACATCGCGGAAGCACAATGATAACGTTCTGTCTGAACTACGGGGATACGGACGTTGTTGCCCTTTGCGATAAATACGAACCGGCGCTTCTTGACTGGAAAAGCAGAATTGACGAAAGAAGAGAAAAAGGGGAGTCGCTTCCTCCGGTTTCTTTGTATACGAGTTTCGAGGATTTTATAAAGGACGAGAACATCGACGCCGTTGTGCTCGCTAATTACGCGCACGAACACGCGCCTTTTGCCATACGCTGCCTGAATGCTGGAAAGCACGTCATAAGCGAGGTGCTTCCGGCGCATACAATGGCTCAGGCGGTGGAACTTGTCGAGACTGTTGAAAAAACCGGGCTTGTATACGCTTACGCGGAAAATTACTGCTATTTTCTGCTGACAAACGAGATGCGCCGTCTTTACCGCGATGGCAAAATAGGTGAATTTGAATACGCGGAGGGCGAATATATTCACGGGAACGTTCATCAGTGGCCAAATCTTTCATACGGCGACCGGAATCACTGGAGGAACACGATGTACTCCACATTTTACTGCACGCATTCGCTTGGCCCGATAGTTCATATCACCGGTCTGAGGCCGGTAAAGGTGACGGGATTTGAGAGAAAGGTTCCAGGGCGCTGTCTTGAAGTCGGAAAGCTGAACGCAGGCGGGCTTGAATACGTTGAGTTTGAAAACGGTGCGCAGTGCAAGAGCATCCACGGCCAGCTTCTTAGAGAGCCATCTTCAGTGTGGTACTGCATGTATGGTTCGAAAGGCATGATGGAAGGTGACCGCTGGGACAGCGAACACAAAAAAATATATGTCTGGGATAATGCAGTTAGAAAACTTGATAATTATGAATGCAGTCCTGCGATTTCGTCGGACGTAACCGACAAGACGACAGGGCACGGAGGCTCCGACTGCTACACAATGTATTACTTTATCCGGAAGATTCAGGGGTATTCCGACGGGATAGATAATTCCATCGACGTTTACGAGGCGATGGATATGTATCTCCCGGGTCTGATCGCATACAGGTCAATCATGAACGGGGGAGTAACGCTTGACGTTCCTGACATGAGATCAAAAGCGGACCGCGACCGCTTCCGTTTCGATACTTTCGGGACGGATCCTTTGGTCTGCGGTTCTATGCTTGCACCGTCTTTCCATACGGGGACACCGGATATTCCTGATTCGGTTTATGAAGAAGTCAGACGCCGCTGGATAGAAGGCGGGGCAAAATAAATTTTAAGGTAACGATACAATGTTGGGTGTAACAAAATGGAATTTTGCGCCGTATCATCCGTGCAAATATGACGGATCTGACATTTTCATTTGTCACGTCGTTCCCGCCGAGACGAGCATATTTATCGAATGGTTCTATGAAAACGGAAGCGACGGAGTGACGATCGTATATCTCCGCAAAAGAGGTCAGAACGCATACGAGTGCTTCGGGGCCGAAGGCGACAGCTTTCTGTTTGAAAACCTCGAGCCGGAGACCGATTACGAGTTCAAGATCCGAAGCGGCGATCATTTCAGCTGCAAGCGTCTGGCGCGGACGGGGAGACCGATCGGGAACGTGGTGAACTATCTTCATCCCGATGACGAAGTGTACGGTTATGTCGGCCACACTCTCGGCAGTCCATCGCTTGTGCGTTTACCGTCAGGCGCGCTTCTCAGCAGCATGGACGTGTACTCAAACGGCTGTCCGCAGAACCTGAGTATTGTTTTCCGTTCAGACGACAAAGGGGCAACGTGGCGGTACGTCACCGAGCTTATGCCCTGCTACTGGGGCAAACTGTTTTTGCACAAAGGGACGCTTTATATGATCGGCTGTTCCAACGAATACGGGGATATTCTGATAGGCAAATCCGCTGACGAAGGCAAGACGTGGACCGGTCCGTCGGTTCTTTTCCGCGGGTCGTGCAACAGCTTTTTCCCGGGTTTTTTGTCCTGTCCGACGCCTGTCGTAACCTGCGGAGGCAGAATATGGAAGGCGGTTGACTACGGAGACAGGCGCGCCTACGATCCCCGGAAATCCGTTCCCCACATGCACGCCGTGATATCCGCGGACGAGTCCGCGGATCTGCTCGATCCCCGTTCGTGGCATCTGAGCGAACCGCTTCCGTACAATCCGGACTGGCCGGGCACGGCTAGGGCCAAGGAAGGCTTTGTCTGTCAGGGCGGGCTTGAGTCCAACGCGGTCGTCGGCCCCGACGGGGAACTGTGGGTAATCCCCAGATATCACACATACAACTGCGATCCGGATTACGGAAAACTTGTACTGTATAAAGCCGACAAAAACGATCCCGACAGAATGATTGATTTTTACAAAGTCGCAGACTTCAACGGAAATACTTCTAAGTTTGAAATAATCCGGGACGGCATAACCGGATATTATCTCTGCGTTCTCAACGGTCTGGATGAAAGAAATCGCAGCCTTATTTCCTCGCGCGATCTGATGATGCTTTATAAATCGTCAGATCTTGAGCACTGGGACTACGTCTGCACCATAACCGATCTTGTCGGACGTGAAGGAGAGGGAAGCCAGAACGCCTCGGTCGTTATAGACGGAGACGATCTGATAATGACATGCCGTACCGCAATAAATAACCCGATCGGCCCCATGTTTGCGAATTATCAGACTTTCCACCTTGTTGAAAATTTCAGAAATCTTTTATAAAACAATGTCCGTTTCAATGCTTTAAAGGAGTCACTATGAAGAAAATAAAAATCGGATATCTGCCTTTCTTTCTTGAAATGTATGACGCGGAGGATCAGCATTACCGCGATCCGCTTGTGGATTATATGAATACCCTCATCAGAAAAATTGAGAGTTGCGGAATAGAAGTTGTTCTGCCGGACGACATTTGCCGTGTCAAGAATGAGTTTTCAAAAGCTGCGGAGCTGTTCAATTCGGAAGGCGTTGACGCTGTTGTGACTCAGCATCTCGCGTATTCGCCATCGCTTGAGTCGATTGACGCGCTTTCATCTTTAAAAGCGCCTATTGTTGTATTTGATACGACGCCCGATTACGGGATACTGCGGGAAGCGGATTCAAGAGTACTGATGCGTGCCAATCACGGGATACACGGCGTTCAGGATATGTGCAGTATGCTGACCAGAAGAGGAATTAGATACTGGCTTTGCGTAGGCCACGCCGAGCAGAAGACAACGTGGGAAGACCTTGTTTCCGCATGCCGTGCTGCCGCAATGTCGATGGCGTTCAAACGCGCTAGGATAGGTTCTGTGGCTGGTTCTTTTGAGGGCATGGGGGATTTCTCCGTTTCTGACGAAAGAATTTCAAGTACTTTAGGCGCCCGGATCGTCAGAATGGACGCGGAGACCGCATCTGCGATTGCAGGCGAGGTATCTGAAAGTGAAATTGATGAAGAATTACTGTACGAAAGACAGTATTTCAATGTTGTCGCCGCAAACGAGAACGCTATGCGCAATCAGGCCAGGTGGGGTCTTGCTCTGAGAAAATGGGTCGACAGAGAGCATCTGTCCGCTGTATCGGTCAATTTTCAGTCGCTTACAGACGGCGGATTCAAAGCCATGCCTTTTGTCGAATGCAGCAGAATGCTGTCGCGGGGGATCGGGTACGCCGGAGAGGGGGACATTCTCACCGCCGGACTGATAGGAGCGATCGATTCTGTATACAGCGACACAACGTTTGCCGAAATGTTCTGTCCCGACTGGGAGAAAGATCTTGTTTTCATAAGTCATATGGGCGAGATGAATCCGGCTCTGGCACAGTGGAAACCATCTATTGTTGACTGCCCTATGTCGGGCAAATCCGGGAACGACACGGTTTACGTAATCGGATGCGCAAAACCGGGCAAGGCGGTCTACGTTAATCTTGCACCGCTCAGAGAAGGGTTCAGGCTCATTCTTTCCGACATTGTACTGACCGGCGACGGCAAACAGGGCAACGCGTACGACAATTACAGAAATCAGGGATGGTTCAGACCTGCCAAGCCCGTTTCTGATTTCCTCAGGGAATTTTCAATGCTTGGCGGCACTCATCACTCTGCTGTTGTTTACGGCGGGGATATAAGCACACTGAAACTGTTCGGTGAAATGATGAATTTCGATGTAAAAATAATCTGACAGACGACAGTTCGAACGGTTCGAAAGGGGACAAAAGAATATTATGGACATAGCAGGAGAGTTTCTCGGCATACCGACAGGAAATATTTGCGATATGATGGACAACCGTGAGGGAGCCATGGATGAGGCGATGAAACCGCTTCATCATTCATTCAGACTCGCGGGTCGCGCGTTAACCGTTGAGTGTTTTCCGGGCGACAACTTGACAATTCACAAAGCAATTACGGTCGCCAAACCGGGAGACGTGCTTGTGATAGACTGCAAAGGTTATATGAAAGCCGGTGTTTTCGGTGAAATATTTGCCTCGTCATGCAGAAAAAGAGGAATAGCCGGCGCTGTTATTAATGGATGCTGCCGGGACAAGCATGATCTGATTGAAATGAACTTTCCGGTGTTTGCGCTCGGCGTCAATCCGAACGGAACCGTCAAAGAACGTCTGGGAAAAATAAACGAACCGGTTCTGATATGCGGAAGAATGGTTAGAGCATGCGACATAATCGTGGGCGATGCGGACGGGGTTATTGTTATTCCGTCTGAAAACGCAGAGGAAATCTTAAAAAAGTCAACGGTAAAAAAAGAGAAAGAGGCTGAGTGGTTAAGGCTTATAGAAGAGAAGAACCTGACAACTGCAGACTTACTTAATCTATATGAAAAATTCTGAGGGTGAAATGGCTGACGGGATCATAAATAAAAACATAGATGTTCTTAAGCCATCTGTTTCGATCGAGGTGGCTGCAAAAGCGAAAAAACTGCAGGAGGAGGGAAGAGAAATACTTCCCCTTACTCTAGGAGAACCGAATTTTGATACTCCCAGGCCTGTTGTTTACTGCGCAATCAGAGAACTGCTCAACGGGAATACGCATTACGCGGTCGGGCGTGGAATTCCCGAACTGCGCGAAAGAATCGCAAAAAAACTGAGAAAAGAAAATGGGATAAAATGGAGCGCCGGACAGGTTATTGTGACTCCGGGCGCAAAATATGCCATTTATCTTGCGATACGGACGCTTATCAATGAAGGGGACGAGGCAATAATTCCATGTCCATGTTGGGTATCCTATTCATCACTTGTCACGGCTTCAGGCGGTGTCCCTGTCGAGCTGGAGCTTGATTTTGAGGACAATTATTCGATTTCTGAGGAAAAGCTCGAAAGCGTCTGCACTCCCAGAACAAAACTCCTGATACTGAATTCTCCCAACAATCCGACAGGGCATATACTGACGCGTGAAGAAATTGATATCATCCGCAGATTCGTTCTTAAACACGATTTATATATCGTGTCGGACGAAATATATGAAAAAATCGTTTTTGACGGACGCAAAAACATATCACCCGGTGCATTTGTCGACATTGCCGAGCGTGTTGTTACCGTAAACGGCTTTTCAAAATTCGCGGCTATGACTGGGTGGAGAGTAGGCTATCTTACCGCCCCGCCACAGATTTCTGACAAGATATACATGTTGTTTCAACATACTATAACATGTATCCCGGGTTTCACGATGAAGGCAGCATGCGTTGCGTTCGACTGCGTTGAGGAGGCTGAAGAAATGAGACAGGCTTTTGAGAACAGGCGCAACCGTGCGGAAAAAATACTTGCCGGATGTTCCGCAATTTCGTTCAACCGAAGCGAAGGCGCATTTTATATGTGGCTTAGAATTAGATTCAAAAACATGAACAGTCTGGATCTTTCTGACTATCTTCTTGAAAACACCGGGGTTATCGGCGTACCGGGTGAGGCGTACGGTCCCGGAGGAAAACAATGTATAAGATTCTCTCTTGCCGTTGACGAGGATATTCTCGAAGAAGGGTTAAGGCGGGTTGTTTTGGCGTTAGGCGGTCATTTATGAAAAATTATGTTAAAACAGCATTGCTGATAGTTGTTGCTTTTGCATGTCTTGTGTCCTGCAGTAATCACGGAGAGGAAAAAATGACAGACGAATCTGTAACGAACGAAATGGAATCCAAGCTGACATCAGAGACGGAGCGCCCGCTCCCTATGGTGAATGAAATATCGGCGTCTGATGCAGATTTCAGAAAATATATCAAAATAAACGGCCGGACTCATTCAAACAGGCGTTCCGGAACGGTATACTTTAATTATGTGTTGAGCGGTTTCGAGTTCAATTTCACAGGGACAGGAGTAAGAGCTGAACTTGTTTCCGGACTCGGTAACGGAACGGAGGAGAAAAACTGCATACTCAGCATCTATGTTGATGACATGGAGACACCGTATGCCGCTATAACGCTGAATAAAACAAAAGCAGAATACATCCTTGCCGAAAATCTGAAAAATGAAGTTCACCATATCTGGGTCGTAAAGCGGACAGACATTTCGTATTCAAGCGCCGGAGTTAATAAAATAATTCTCTCCGGTGACAACGCTTCTTTCCTTGCTCCCCCCGCGGGAAAGGACAGAAAAATCCTTTTTATGGGTGATTCGATAACCTCCGGTGTCGGAAACCTGATTTCCGACGGCTCCGGGAATTATGCGTCCGAAAACGATGACGCTACCAAAACCTACGCATATTTTACCGCGTCCGCATTTGAAGCGGATTTGCATGTAATAAGTCGCGGAGGTTTGGGCCTTGTATGGAACAGTTCAAGAAAAGCGCCTGAAGACGGCGGCATATCGCTTCCTATGATCTTCGACTACTGTAACTATTACGATGATTCCGGTAAGACAAAATGGGATCACTCTTCATTTGTTCCGGACATTGTGATTATCAATATTGGGACTAACGACAAGACTTCTGTTCTGGAAAGTGATAAAAACCGGCAGCGCTGGTTTGATACATATGTTGAGTTTCTTCATAAAGTTAAAGAAACGTACCCCGATGCTCCGATTATCTGCTGCTACGGCTCAATGTTCGACGATAAAACCGATCTTGATCTTCAGAAAGTGGTTGAAACAGCGCTCAATGACGGCCTGAGCGATATTTATTATCTTCGTTTCCCGAAAAACGATCTTAGGAAGTTTGGACGTGGAGTGGGGAACCATCCCACTGTTGCGAAGCATAAAAGCGATGCGGAGGAATACCTGATTCCGATGGTCAGAGGGATTCTCGGATGGTAAATCCTGACAGAAAACGTTATTTTCACAGTCGTGAAAATCTTAGCAACACATCGTATTGCCTTAATATCGGAAAACATCTTTCCGTAATGTATTACGGCGGTTCCGTGACTTACGGCGCGGGAGCCTCAGACTGTGAAAAAACATCGTGGAGAGGTCTTTTTACAAGTTGGCTGAACGATTCTTATCCGAAAGCCAGGATTGATTCGTACTGTTCTGCGATAAGCGGCACCGGAAGCCTTCTCGGTCTTTTTCGGCTCGAAGAGGACGTGCTTCCATACCGCCCTGATCTTATTTTCATTGAATATTCAGTAAACGATTATTTCCTTCGCGAAAAACCGGAGCAGATCATGACCCAGAATGAGAATATGATCAGGAAGCTGTATGAGATGAACCCGTTCATTGATATAGTATATCTGTATACCGATGGAATAAGCTCATCGAATTCCGTTCCCGAAGGGGAACTCAATTACAGTGCATCCGCGCAGGATGCTGTTGCCGAATACTACGGTCTGAATTCTATTGCGATCGGACGGGAGTTGACCGACCGGATTTCTGACAAATCCTCGGCAAGTTCTGCTGAATGGCGAATGTTTTTCATTGATGGCGTTCATCCGTCCGACGTAGGTCACGTGGAGTACTTTTGTACGATAAGAGATTTTTTTGAAAGAA
>JAFZTO010000105.1 GCA_017618795.1 Clostridia bacterium
AAGAACGGCACGGGTATGATTATTTCATCCCGTTCCGGTGTGACGAGCGCCGTAAAGGCGCTGCAGAGTGCGGCGGCCGCCCCGCAGGTCATAAATATTTTTTCGGGCGTGAGGCCCTCAAGTCTGTCTGCGACGGCTTTGCGCGCCGCGTAGTCGCCGACAGAGGACGTATAGCCGTGCACGCCTTCCGAATCGATCAGGTTTTTCAGTGTTTCGTTTATTGTCTGCGGTACGGGCGTTGCGGGATTGCCGAGGCTGAAATCGTATATTTTTCTGCCTTCTTCCGACGCTTTGCGCCCGTATTCGGCAAGCTCTCTTATCGCGGAGCGCGAGCTGCCGTATTTCACCATTTGTCTGTTCATTGCTGTTCCGCCTTCATCTCCGCAATTCTGAGCGTGATGCCGTTTGAGGCAAGCCCGGAAATGATTTTCTCCTCTATGTCCTTTCTGCCGGAATTGAGGAGCTGCACTGTCATCTCCTCCTTCTTTTCGTCCGGCAGCCGCTTTAAGACGTATTTGACGAACGGCAGCGCCAGCGCGCCGCTCTTTGCCTTTTCGGGGTCTTCCTTTTTCAGCGCCTGCTCGGCGAGCAGCGGCGCGAACTTATCGATCAGAGCGTCATAGTCTATATCGTCTATCAGCGCTTCAATTTTTATCATTTTCAGCCTCCTCTTCCTTCTAGAAAGAACGCGGCCTCGCTGTCGGCGACGTTGAGAGCGAATGCGAGCGGAAACATTTCGAAGACCTGGCCGACGTTGCGGGTGTCGTCCTGAGCCGAAAAACCCATATGGTAGCGGATGGCGAACGCCTCCTCGCGCGTGAGCCTCATATATCCGGAAATTATATAGACGGATTTTTCTCCGTGCCCGTATGGAAGTCGGTCGTCAAACTCATAGTACGGCACGCTTTCCCACACTCCGCGGTCGTTCTTGACGTTGCGGAATGAGGTTTTGTAGCAGTTGACCTTGCACACGTCGTGCAGAAGCGCGACGAGCGCCACCGTCTCGTCGCTGTAATCCATGTTGTACACCTCGCGCGTCCTCTGCCTTGCGAGATAGTCGCAGAGACAGTGATAAACGTTCAGAGAATGCTCGATAAGCCCTCCTTCGTATGCGCCGTGATAGCGGGTGCTGGCGGGCGCGGTCGCAAAATCGCTGGATGAGAACAGATAGTCGTAAAGTCTGTCGGCCCCTTCGCGCTTTATGTTCCGTTTGTATATCTCGGTAAATTCCTCTTTGTACGTCATGTTCTTTCTCCGTTCGTAAAACCGTCTATCGCGTCGGAAACAAGGGCAAATTCCTTTATTCCCAGTTCCTCTCCCCGCACGCCGGCTCCGAAGCCGAGACCGGAAAGCAGGCGTATCAGGTCTTCTTTTTTTATTTCTCTGAATTCCGACGAGAGCGAATTTGCCAGATTTTTTCTTCTCTGCGCAAAGCCCCCGCGTATAACCCGCCCGAGAGTGCGTTCGCTGTTTACGCTATAGGGCTTTTCTCGGTATGGAACGATCCTGACCACCGCGCTGTCCACCTTCGGGGCGGGAAGAAAGCTGCCGGAACTCACGTCAAACAGCCTTTCTGCCGTTCCGTATCTGTTTACGGAGGCGGTGAGCGCTCCGTAATCGGGCGTTCCGGGCGCGGCAATCAGTCTTCTTGCGACCTCCTTCTGCACCATTACGGTGACCGCGCGGAACTGCACGCCGCTTTCGAGCAGGTACATGAGGATGGGAGATGTGATGTAGTAGGGCAGGTTGGCGCACACCGTTATTTCCCTGCCGGGAAAGTATTTTTCCGCAATTTCAGCGAGGGGGGTTTTCAGTATGTCTCCGTGGATAACGGTCACGTTGTCATACCTGCCGAGCGTTTCGCCGAGTATCGGCAGCAGCCGGCCGTCGATTTCGACCGCGACCACGGCGGCGTACCGTTCGGCAAGCTCGGAGGTGAGCGTGCCGATGCCGGGCCCGATCTCCAGGATACCGTCATCCTTTTCGGCTCCGCAATGCGCGGCGATACGTCCCGGAACGCTTTCGTTTATGAGAAAATTCTGCCCGTAGCCCTTGCTGAATGTCATATTATGCCTGGCCATCAGGCTTTTTATTTCATTTATTGAGGTTAATTTCATTTTTCTCTTGACAAAAGCGGTTTTTGATGGTATAATATTGTACTGTTGAAAATGCATCCGCTAGTGTAGCACAGCCGGTAGTGCAGCTGATTCGTAATCAGCAGGTCGTGTGTTCGAATCACATCACTAGCTCCAGAAGAGGAGAGACGATTGTTTCTCCTTTTTTATTTTCCCCGACCTGCAGTGGGCAGCAGGCCAGTGTGCAGCGACAAGTCGCAATCACATCACTAGCTCCAGAAGAGGAGAGACGATTGTTTCTCCTTTTTTATTTCGACCTGCAGTGGGCAGCAGGCCAGTGTGCAGCGACAAGTCGCAATCACATCACCAGCTCCAGAAGGAAGGTTAAGCCTTCCTTTTTTGCTTCAACGATCTGCAGTAGACAGCAGGCCGGTTTGCAGAGATAATTCGCAGTCAAGTCACAGATTCAGAAAAGAGACCCGCGGCCTTTTTCCGGATCAGTACTCCGCCGAGCCTGCGGTCCGCGGGAAGGATTCGACGTCGCGGATGTTGTTTATTCCCGTCACGTACATGATAAGGCGCTCGAAGCCGAGGCCGAAGCCCGCGTGTTTGTTTCCGCCGTAGCGGCGCAGATCGGTATAGAATTTATAGTCCTCTTCTTTAAGCCCGAATTTCCGTATGCTTTCCATAAGGACGTCGAGGTTCTCCTCGCGCTGGGAGCCCCCCACAAGCTCGCCCACTCCCGGAACGAGCAGATCGGCGGCGGCAACGGTTTCGCCATCCTCGTTGACCTTCATGTAGAAGGCCTTGATGTCTCTCGGCCAGTCGGTGACGAACACCGGGCAGCCGTAAATCTTTTCGGTAAGGTATCTCTCATGCTCGGTCTGCAGATCCATGCCCCATTTTACCGGGTAGTCGAATTTGACTCCGCTCTCGTTGAGGATCCTGACCGCGTCGGTATAGGTGACGCGCGCAAAATCCGATTCCACGACGTTGCGAAGTCTGTCGAGCAGCGTGGTATCTATAAATCTGTTGAACAGGTCAAGCTCGTAACCGCATTCGCGCATCAGATACGAAATGACGTATTTGAGCATGTCCTCGGCCAGGTCCATATCGTCGCTGAGGTCCGCGAATGCGATCTCGGGCTCTATCATCCAGAACTCGGCGGCGTGTCGCGGCGTGTTTGATTTCTCGGCACGGAAGGTCGGCCCGAAGGTATAGACCTTCGCAAATGCCATTGCGTAGGTTTCGACGTTCAGCTGTCCGGAAACCGTGAGGTTGGTGCTCTTGCCGAAGAAGTCCTGCGAATAGTCGACCGTCCCGTCGGGGTTTTTCGGAATGTTTTCGAGGTCGAGCGCTGTCACGCGGAACATCTCTCCCGCGCCCTCGCAGTCGGAGCCGGTGATGATGGGCGTATGCACATATACGAAATTTCTCTCCTGGAAAAATTTGTGAAGAGCGTACGCGGCGACCGAGCGAACTCTGAAAACCGCTTCGTACTTGTTTGTGCGCGGGCGCAGATGCGCTATCGAACGCAGAAATTCGTCCGAATGACGTTTCTTCTGAAGCGGGTAGTCCGGCGTGGAGGGTCCTTCGACGTTTACGGTCTGCGCCTTGAGTTCGAAAGGCTGCTTTGCCTCGGGCGTGAGAACAAGTTCGCCGGTCACCGAGACCGCGGCCCCCACGTTCTGCTTTGAGATCTCGGCGAAATTGCCGAGTCTGTCGGCTTCAATAACCACCTGCAGGCAGGGAAGCGTGCTGCCGTCGTTCAGGTCTATAAATCCGACCGCGTTGTTTGCGCGTATCGAACGGCACCAGCCGGCGACGGTCAGCGTTTTTCCCCCGAACTGCTCCGGGGAGACGAATATTTCCTTGACTGTTGTTCTTTTCATGACTTAATCCTCATATTCCTCTTTCTCTATATCCGATATCATTCCCACGCGCACGGAGTGCCTTCCGCCCTGAAATTCAGCGGCGAGAAAGGTATCCACGATGTCGAGCGACATGCCCTCGCCGGTCACGCCGGCTCCGAGCACAAGCACGTTTGCGTTGTTGTGCGCCCGGGTAAGAAAGGCCTGATAGCCGTTTGTGCAAAGCGCGGCACGTATTCCGCGGAATTTGTTCGCCGCTATGCTCATGCCTATGCCCGTCGTGCACAGCAGTATGCCGTAGTCGGCCTGCCCCGACTGCACGGCGCGGCAGACGGCCCGAGCGTACACGGGATAGTTTACCGATTCCGGACCGAAGGTGCCGTAATCGGTGACGCTGACATTGTTTTTCTCAAGATGTGCGACTATTTTGTCCTTGAGGACGTATGCGCCGTGGTCGCATCCCACGGCTATTCTAAGCTCTGACATATATGTTGTTTCCTTTCGGTTTTAATCGGTTTCTTGTGTTTTCCGGCTGCCGTTCCGGTCTTTGAGGCGTTCGGCCGAGGAAGGCCGGAGATATGTCGGGGCGAGCGAGACGTCATCGGAGATCTGTCCGCGGTCGATCTTTTTCTGCGCCGCCAGAGCCACGCCGTAGCCCGTCTGATGCCGGCGCAGAGGAGAAACGCCGGCGATTCTGCCTTTGCCGGACATTTCTGACGTCATTATGTCGTATCCGCCTCCGCAGAAATAAATGTTTTCGCTGTAAAGCAGAAGTTCCGCCGCAAGGTCGCGCGCGCTTATCAGTCTGTCATCTGTCAGCCTTTCCATATTCCCGTTACTTACGCGGAACAGGGCGTTGTAGAGGTTCCCCCTGCGGGCGTCGAGCACCGGGCATATCAGGCCGTCCGTATCCGTAAAATTGCAGGCGAGCGCTTCAAGAGTGGAGACCCCGACGCACGGCTTTCCGCGCCCGAAGGCAAGGCCCTTCACGGTTGAGACACCGATGCGCACCCCCGTGAACGACCCGGGGCCGGCCGATACCGCGAAGCAGTCGACGTCGCCGTACGAGTATCCGGCCGCTTTCATAAGGCTCTCCGTTACGGGCAGAAGATTGCCGGAGTGGTCCCTGTCCCTGTTTGCAACGGTTGTCTGGGCCGCAAGCCTGCCGTCAAGTACAAGCGCGACGGAGGAGATCTTCTCCGAGCAGTCAATTGCGAGAATAAGCATTTTTATCAATCCTTTCGATGCGTATTTCGCGCCCGGCGTCCGTTTTATCGATGCTAACCCTGATGTAACTGTCCGGAAGAGCGAACGGTATTTTTTCGCACCATTCGACGACGGTCACGCCGCCGTCGAAATCGTAAAAGCCGACGGAGTAAAGATCGTCCTCGCCCTCTACTCG
Source organism: Clostridia bacterium (assembly GCA_017618795.1). Classification (GTDB taxonomy): domain Bacteria; phylum Bacillota; class Clostridia; order Oscillospirales; family CAG-272; genus Colimorpha_A. The sequence continues at coordinate 5,349 of JAFZTO010000105.1, forward strand.
ATACGCGTCGCAGTGGCGGACGGTTGTATCTCCCCGGTATTCGTTCACGACGGTAAAGGTCGGCGAACAGACGCGCGCCCCCGGTACAAGCACCGCGCAGAGTCCGCGCACGAAAGTCGTTTTGCCCGCGCCTAGATCGCCGTACATCGCTATGAACACGTCGTTCAGTCCGTTGCTTTTTATGTAGTCCGCAAGCATTCCGCCGGCATTTTCGGTGTCAGACGCGGAGCGGGACAAAACTCTGTATGGCAATTCCATCGTGACCCCCTTGTACAATATCATAATATTATACCACAAAATGACCTCTTTATAAAGGTTTTATGTAAAATTTTTTCCGGATTATTGTATTTTCCGTATTTTTGTGATATAATATTCGCGTTAATTTTCTGAGGTGACGATAATGAAAAAATGGATGAAATACATACGTCCCTACCTTCCGTACTTCATCATAGGACCTCTGTGCATGATAGTCGAGGTGGTTGGCGAGGTTGTAATGCCCCGCCTGCTCGCCGTCGTGATAAACGGCGCAAACGACGGGACGCTTACCGCCGGCGGATCTCTGGGAGTTATGGGACTGATGATACTGTGCGCGGTGCTGATGATGCTCGGCGGCGTGGGCGGGTGCTACTTCGGGGCAAAAGCCTCGGTAAGCTTCGCGGCGGATCTCCGGGCGGATATTTACGGAAAGATACAAACTTTTTCTTTTGCCGACATCGACGATTTCTCCACCGGGTCGCTTGTGACAAGGGCGACGAACGACGTGACGCAGCTGCAGAACTTTATAAACATGATCCTGCGTATGGCGCTGCGCGCCCCAGGAATGCTTGTGGCGGCTCTTGTCATGGCGATCGTCATAAAGCCGTCGCTTTCGGTCGTGTTCGCCGTCAGCATTCCGATCATGGCCGTAGCCATAACGACTATAATCAGAGTGGGATTCCCGCGCTTTACGAGACTCCAGGAAAAAGTCGACGGGCTGAACTCCAACGTGCAGGAGAACGTTACAAACGTTCGCGTCGTCAAATCGTTTGTAAGAGAGGATCATGAAATCGGAAAATTCGCGAAATCGAACAGCGATCTTAAGAACGCCGGCCTTTCCGCAATGAGAGTCATGATTTTCATGTCTCCGGTCATGACGCTGTTCATGAACGCGACCGTACTGGTGGTCATACTGCTCGGCGGCAGAATAGTTCTTAACGGAGGGATGGACGTCGGGGATCTTTCGTCGTTCATCACGTACGTGACGCAGATCCTCTTCAGTCTCATGATGGTGACGTTTCTCCTTATGTCCTCGTCAAGGGCAATGGCCTCGGCGCGAAGGATCAGAGAAGTTCTGGACAGGCAGCCTGACATTTCCGACGAAAACGCGGCCAGGCGCGACCTGACCGTCGCAAACGGAGACGTTGAGTTCCGCGACGTAACGTTCCGGTATTACAAGAACAGCGAGGAGCCTGTTCTCGACCGTATTAACCTGAAGATACCGGGCGGCGCGACGGTCGGCATAATCGGCTCAACGGGATGCGGCAAGACCACACTCGTTTCCCTTATCCCGCGTCTGTACGACTGCGACGAAGGACAGGTGCTCGTCGACGGAACGGACGTGCGCGACTACGGTCTCGTCAACCTGCGCGACGGCATTGGAATGGTGCTTCAGAACAACACGCTCTTTTCGGGCAGTATAGCGGAAAATCTCCGCTGGGGTGACGAAAACGCCTCGGATGAAGAGATGAAAACCGCCGCCTCTTACGCTCAGGCGGACAAATTCGTAAGCTCGTTCACGAACGGATACGACACTCTTCTCGATCAGGGAGGGACCAACGTTTCGGGAGGACAGAAGCAGAGGCTCTGCATCGCCCGCGCTCTGCTGAAAAAACCTAAAATACTGATACTCGACGACTCGACGAGCGCCGTGGACACGGCTACCGAGGCGCAGATCAGAAAGGCCTTCCGCGAAGAACTGGAGGGGTCCACCAAGATAATCATTTCCCAGCGCATAAGTTCGGTCATGGACGCGGATATGATAGTGGTCATGAACGACGGGAAAATAACCGGAATCGGAAAAAACGACGAGCTTCTCGCCTCCAACGAGGAATACCGCGAAATATACGTTTCCCAGACGGGAAAGGAGGTCTGAGCCATGCCGAGAAATCTTGAACTGCTTCAGAAGCAGTACAATTCTTCAGCTCCCGGCGCGAAAAGGAGCGTTATCGGTCCGGGCGCGCGCGGAGGCATGGCAAACAGGGAGGCCTCCAGAGCCAGAAACAGCAAAAAAACTCTTCGCCGGCTGCTCGGTTACATGAAGGGCTACGTCCCGCGCTTCATATGCGTGCTGGTTTGCATGCTGGTGAGCACGGTGGGCTCGCTTTGCGCCACGTATCTGAACGCTCCGATAATCGACAAGCTCTCGGAGTACTTCGGCAAGGAAATCGTGATGACCGGTCCGGAAAAAATCGCGGACAGGATAATCACCGGACTGCGAGGCACCGTGGACGCAGGGGCAGACGGAGTTATGAGTTATATAACCTCCGCGGTCATACTGCTTGCGTTTGTCTATCTGATCGGCATAATCGCGACCTACGTGCAGGGAAGGCTTCTCATCACCATTTCTCAGGGAGTTACGGAAAAAATACGCAACGACCTGTTCAGAAAGCTTCAGCGGCTTCCGGTCAGGTTTTTCGACTCGCATCCGACCGGAGAAGTGATGTCGCGCTTCACCAACGACGTCGACAGCATTGACACGGTTCTGAGCAACTCTCTCACCAGCATAATTTCAGGCGCCGTTACCATCGTCGGCACGCTTGTGTTCATGATAACCACATCGTGGATTCTTACGGCTATAACAATAATATTCATCCCCGTGTTCGCGTGGGGCGGAATGGCCATCGCGAAGCTCTCGCGCAAATACTACGCGTCCCAGCAGGCGGCGCTCGGAGCCGTCAACGGCTATCTTGAGGAGACCGTCACGGGCCAGAAGGTCATCAAGGTCTTCAATCACGAGGACGAGTGCGTGGAGGAGTTCGGTCTGCTTAACGACGACATGCGAGGCAAGCAGCTGCGGGCGCAGTTCTGGGGCGGAGTCATGGGACCCATCATGGGCAACACGTCGCAGATCACGTACGGCGTGACTGTCGGAGTGGGCGGCGTGCTGATGGTCGCAGGCAGTCTCTCGCCGGGCGGACTTACTGTTTTCGCCAACTTCTCGCGCCATTTCTCCATGCCTGTAAACACCATTTCCCAGCAGATGACCACCGTATTCTCGGCTCTCGCGGGAGCCGAGAGGGTGTTTGAGATCATGGACACCGAGCCGGAGAAGGCCGACGCCGGAAACGCGGAGGAGATGCCGGAGATCAGGGGATACGTCGAGCTGAGCCACGTCACGTTCGGCTATCTGCCGGGCAAAACGGTGCTGAAGGATATTTCCCTTTACGCAAAGCCGGGACAGAAGATAGCCTTCGTCGGCTCGACCGGCGCCGGCAAAACGACCGTCACCAACCTGCTCAACCGCTTCTACGACATAGAGGAGGGCACCATAACCGTCGACGGCGTGAACATCATGGATATAAAACGCGAGGATCTCCGGAAAAACATAGCCATGGTGCTCCAGGACACGCACCTGTTCACGGGGACGGTAATGGAAAACATCCGTTACGGACGGCTCGACGCGACCGACGAGGAGGTCATAGAGGCGGCGAAGACCGCTTCGGCCCACAGCTTTATAATGAAGCTGAGCGACGGTTACAGCACCATGCTCGACGGCGACGGCTCGAACCTATCGCAGGGGCAGCGGCAGCTGCTCAACATAGCAAGAGCCGCTGTCTCGAAGGCTCCGATACTCGTGCTTGACGAGGCGACCAGTTCTGTCGACACAAGGACCGAGCGCCATATCGAAATGGGCATGGACAGCATAATGAAAACACGCACGACCTTCGTGATAGCCCACCGCCTGTCGACGGTCCGCAATTCAAACGCCATAATGGTGCTCGAAAAGGGGCAGATCATAGAGCGCGGAACGCATGACGACCTGCTTGCAATGAAGGGGCGGTACTACGAGCTATATACCGGCGTGAGGGAGCTCGACTGAAAACGCAACAATATAAAAGCGGCGCGATCCATCGCGCCGCTTTTTTGGGGGTAATACTCTTATTTTGACAATTCATAAGGGACTTGCGGAAACAATTCCTCAAGAGGCGGATTGTCTCCGTGGTTGACGGCTTCAATTATAACAATGTCTCCGCTTTCGTTGTAACCGGCGGTAAGAACATATATCCCGTCTCTCAGCTTCAGGACGGCATATTTCCCGATTTCGTCCGCAGGCGACGGAATGCACGGTTTTTGGATAATCATCTCGTTCTTTTCTTTATCAATTACGTACTCGTTTCCGAGCGGGGAATACGGATACGTGTCGTCGACACAGTAGTATTTTGAAAGCATTCCTGAAAATCCCGTCATTTGTGTCACGGATTTCCCGAGCTCTATATCTGTTCCGCTGAGCGAATCGTCCGAAAGGAAGAAAAATCCGGAAAAAAGCCATGCTGTATCCTTTTTGAAAATCACGTTCAGGTATTGCGCTTCGCCGTTTGAGTCAACCATCCTGTACACTACGGCAAGGTGCTCGTCGTCGTATTTGTAGCAGTATTCGATCGGCATATTGAACGCATATCCTGTCAGGTAGACGTTTACCGAACTGAAGCCTCTCTGCAGATTATCTATTATAGAGGTACAGTATGGAAACATTCTGTGAATCTGGTTTCCGGCAAGATAAGCCCTGAAATTGAATGTGTTTTTTATGTCATTGCAGTTATCAGCGGTACGAAGGGCAATAAGATCGTCGATGTCAGCGGTCTTGTTCTGAAACAGCAAACCGGACCACGCTTCATACGTTCTGACGACAATCTGTTTTTCCGGCTGAAACAGCCAGGAATAATCATATTTTGGTTCAGAAATTTCAGTATTGGCATACGGCTCTTCTGTGGTTTCGGGTTCTGTTGCGTTTGCCGAATTAGTTGTGATTTCTTCACCCGGTTGCCTGATCTCCGTTTGTCTTAAAAGGCATCCTGCAAGCGGAACAATCATCAGTATGGCAATAAAAAGCGAAATAATGTTTTTAATTCTCATAATTCACCTCCCGGCTATTTTTCTCCACGTGTAATTATAACACATTTATTCGGCTTTGTCAAGGGATGCGCGGCAATCTGCAAAACAAATATGCAAAAACCGGCAGGCATCCGGCGCCTGAGATTTTTTATGCCGTTTTTTTATTCTCCTCACATATATAAGTCGCTTTTTTTCGATTTTGTCACGCCTTTCTCGTAAAAAATAAATTTTTTTGTTTCACACACGCAAAAAAGAGCCTTTGCGGCTCTTTTTTTCATGCGTTTCCGTTATTTCCTTGTAAGGGTGGCAGGGAGGTCGAACGGGATCTGGCCTTCCACGCTGTTGTCCCCGACCGTTACGGTGAGGGTGTCTCCGTCCACGCTGTAGTTGAAGTTCGCACCGTTCTCAAGAGTGACGCAGCTGCCCTGAACAGTGTATTTCCCGTTCATCACCGACTCGTCCAGATTCTCAAAGGATTCGGTTATTTCATCAAAATATTCATCTCCGGTCAGGTACAGCATGGAACTGTTCTTATTCCAGTATTCCTCGAAAGTCGAGCATTCGCCGTCGGTCATAAGTTTTATAAGCTCGTCAAGCGAGACCTCATATTCGGCGGCCGTCTCCTCGAAGGATTTTCTGGTGACCTCCGGAATTATTTTATTGAACTGGTCTGCGAATTTGTCGCATTCGACCTTGAGAGACTCCTCCTCGACCTCAAAACTGTAGTTTTCACCGTCGAAAGTGACCGTATAGTTCATCACAAAGCTGTCGGTCGAAAAATCGATCCCCATCTCTCTGATCTCGTCGGTTATCTGCTTGCCGATGTCGGTGCTTCCCGCCCAGGTCCCAATCAGATCTACGCCGTCCGCGGCCGGATTTGCCGGTTCTTCGGTCTGTGAATCGGTAACGGGTTCTGCGGTCTGTTCGTCCGTCTGTTCCGCGGTGCTTTCGGCCGGCTGCTCCCCGGTTTTGGGAGCCGATTCGGTTTCGTTTAGTTTTGACTGCACGTCGTCGATGATGCTCTCGGCCTTCTCGAATATTTTTTTGAACGCCGA
>JAFZTO010000106.1 GCA_017618795.1 Clostridia bacterium
CCGTCCTTGTTTTTTTCTTCTTTATCGGCCTTTTTGATTTTAGCCGTCGCCTTTATCGGGGAAATAAACATAGTCATTGTTTTTCCCTCAAGGACGGGATCTTTATCGACCTGCCCTTTTTCCGAACAGGCTTCTTCAAATTTTTTCAGGAGTTCCGTGCCCTGCTCGGTTCTGCTGAGCTGGCGACCCCTGAATCTCAGCACGACGCGAACCTTATCGCCATTATCGAGGAATTTAAGGGCGTTCCTGGCTTTGACGTTAAAGTCGTTTGTGTCGATGTTGCAGGAGAGCTGAACCTCCTTGACAGTCGACGTCTGCTGATTTTTTCTTGCCTCTTTTTCTTTTTTATCGCGTTCGAAGCGATATTTGCCATAGTCGAGAATTTTGCACACCGGCGGATTCCCCTGAGGAGCGATAAGAACAAGATCGAGCCCTTTGTCGTTTGCCGTGCCGAGCGCTGCGGACAGGGTAACCGTTCCGATCTGTTCTCCTCCCGATCCGATAAGGCGAATCTGTTTCGAACGGTTAAAGCCGGGAAGAGCAAGTATGGCTTCGTTTATTGTCATTTCCTTGGAATTGTTTTTGGCTGCTATTGCAGATCACCTCCGTACAGAACGAAAATTGAAAAACGAGGTCGCAAAAAAGAAGACCTCGTGACAAAGTAGCCAGAATATCAGACCGGCAGACTGCATGCCTGACGGTGAGGGACAAACCCCTTCTTCTTTTTTATGACGGCAATATTATACCACTTTTTTTTCCGTCTGTCAAGTATTTTATAAAAAACTTTTGAATTTTTTCTGAAATTCCGGCTCGGGCTTGACATTCTGCTCATATTGCTGTATAATATTAATGCAATAAATATTTCCGGTAGTTTGTCGCTCCGGAGGAAATGGCGTATCTGATGAAAGAAAACCGTTTTTTCTCACAACTGAAAAAGAGATTGCTGTCTGCTGTCGTGGCATTTGGCCTTGCCATTGGTGCCTTTTCTTTTTACGGAACGGGAGCCGATTCCGGGTACGACCTGCCGTGGCTCTGGCCGGTTCCGGGCAGTTATAAAATAAATTGCCTCGATTATTACTATAACGGCGGCGTTCACAATCAGGGGCAATGTGTAGACATAGGCGCTAACGGATATACGGGCGACACCAGGCTTGACGTTGTTTCCGCGACCTCCGGCAGCGTGCTGTTTATCAGGGATGAGTTCAACGAAACCGACAACAGGGGCTCCGGCTGGGGCAACTACGTCATAGTCCGCACGGGAGATATATGCGTGGTTTACGCGCATCTTCAGAGCGTGTCGGTAAAAGGCGGGCAGTCGGTAAAGGCGGGCCAGGTTCTCGGGAAAATGGGCAACACCGGTAACTCGACAGGCGTTCATCTGCATCTTCAGGCATACCCGCTCGGCGACAGCAACGGATATCAGAGCACCGCGATATACGTTTTTGACAAATTTACGGAAAATCCGCTTTATTATCCGAAATTTCAGTTTATGAAGGGTCTGGCGACGTATAGCGCAAGATACGGCGAATGGATAAAAGAGTATTACAAAAACGTTTCGGGAGCTTATTATACCTACTCCGGCGGTGTTGTGTCTGACTACGATCTGACCTATGTCGATGCCAGACTGCGAGTATACGCGACTTCCGGAGCGGTTCTCCGCACGCTTCCGCTCAACGACAATCAATATATCAGGGAGACTGCCGAATACGGGAGCTATGTTAACATAATAGGCTATACCTTCGATGCATACGGCGAAATCTGGCTAAAGACAGATTCCGACCTTTGGATGACGGAAAACGGCGTTGGCTTTTACGATTACAACGACTCTCTGGATATATTCGGTGAAAATCTTCCTGAAGGTGCATTTGGCAATCTTGCCGACGCCTCGGTTTCCGGAACGGTTTCGTCCGGAAACCCAATTGTTTCGTTCAGCGCTCAGATTCTGAGCGGAGAGACTGTAATCTCCGAACGCAGGCTTTCCTCCGTTTCGGTAATGAGCATCGATATAAGCGAGGTTGCATCGCAGCTGTTGACCGGCACGCTTGACGATGGCAGTTATACGTTCAGAATATCGGCCACAGCGTCTTCACAATACCCGAATCAGGCGGTTTATTCCTGCTCAAAAGTACTGGCAGAATCGGAATTTACAATGGATTCGTATCTCTCCGATCGCATTCCTCCGATTATCGAGGCTATCGATTTTGCTTTAAACGGCGCGTCGCTTGAAATTTCTGTTACGGCAACGGATGCGTCTTCCGTTAAATCGGTTGTTTTGAACGTCAGTCACAGCGAAGAGAAAAAGTCTTATACGGCCTCCGGAAAAGGACCGTACACATCCTCTGTAAGCCTTGCGGATTTTTCATCCGCAACCGGTGACTTTAATGTCGAGGTCACCGCTGCAGACGAGTACGACAACGTTTCAACCGATTCAAGAACCGTGACCGTGCCGGCATCCGGAGACGGGGAAGTATGGGAATGCACGTATTCCGCTGTTAATACCAGAAAAGAACCGAATACATCTTCTGACAAGGGAGAGCAGATCGTAAAAGGGACTCAGGTATCTTTCAGTAACTTTTCAGAGACGACGAGATTTCTCTGGGGGCAGCTCGAAAACGGCTACTGGACCGCAGTAAGAGATAATAGCTTCTATTATTATAAATATATTTCTGGCTATACTTATACGGTTGCTCTCAATTTTAACGGAGGTACCGGCACCATGACGGAAATCGGGAAGCGCTACGGACAGCCTGCCGTTCTGCCGTCGGAGGTGCCGGCAAGGGAGGGCTATACCTTCGCAGGCTGGGCGACCTCGTCTTCGGCGAAAAACGCGGAATATCCGGCAGGGGCCGAGTATTTCGCAAACGCAAACGCACTGCTGTTTGCCGTCTGGAAGGACAGCACCCCCCCTGAAATAAGCTCGGTTGATATCAGCCCCGAAGGCTGGGTTGGCGACGGCGTGATCGTTACGGTCAGCGCCGCGGACGACAGCGGAACTCTGTATTATTCATTCGACGGAGGAAGCACGTGGACGCTGGAGAGCACCCTGTACGTCAGGGAGAACACCGTAATTGACGCCGGAAAAATCGTCGTAAGGGACGGCTCCGGCAACACCGCCGCGTACGGGGAAAGCCTGACTGTCAGCAACATAGACAAAACTCCGCCTTCGGTTGAGAACGCCTCAGCGTCGATCTCGTCGACAGGCACTAAAGTCACCTTTGAGATACACGGCGTTACAGACGGCGAGAGCGGAATTGAAAAATATGAGGCTGTGCTTTCCAAAACGTCAGATTTTGCTTCTGTGACAATCAGGGATATTACTTCCGGCGCCGCCGTGACGGTTTCAAACGGAATATGGTACTGGAAGCTCCGGGCAACCGATAAGGCCGGAAATGTTTCCTCCAGAAGCTTCGGACGCTTCAGAGTCGGCAACGCCGAGAAACTGGATGTCCCGGATTCGCTTACCGTGGTAAACGCGGGATCCTCATTTGTCGAGCTGATCTGGAACGGTGTCGACAACGCCGACGGTTACACGGTGGCCGTTTCGCAGAAAGCTGATTTCAACGGCTATGACATATATACGTTCCCGTCCTGTGCAGCTACCGTATACGGGCTCGAGGCGGGGAAGAACTATTACGTCAGAGTATCCGCATCCTGCAGCGACATGGTGTATTCCGCCTCTGATTTCGGCGCTTCGGTCTCTTTCATAACCCTGAGCGACGACTCGTCAATTCACGGGTTTGAAGATCTTGAGGGTGCGACGGTAGAGGACAGCATTCAGCAGTGTTACGCCGTTCTTCCTTACTCAGCGGACGTGGTTAACGTGAGGGCGATACTAGGCCAGGGAGCCGTTGCAAGCTACTTCTCTGATTCAGGGGAAATAGCCGAACCTGGTGCGTTTGTATTCAGCGGTTCTTCCGCCAACGTTTATATAGAGGTCACGGCGGAAAACGGAACTTCGACGCGGTATACGCTTCTTCTCACAAGGGCGGGAAGGGCTGCCGAGATTCCTGTGGTTTTCGTGGAAAACACAATCCCTGCGTCCGTTATTATCGGACAGCCGGCCGGTACTCTTGAAGCCGACGCAAGGGTTGCCGACGGCGGCACACTTACTTACGAATGGTTTGTTTCCGTAAACGGAGCCTCGCCTGAGTCTGTCGGGACCGACAGCTCCGTAACTGTTCCAACCGACAGGGCAGGCAGCTGCGAGATATACGTGATTGTGACCAACACGAACGTCCGCTGCCTTGAGCAGGTTTCAAGCGCGGAAAGTGGGCATATAGTTTATACCGTCGAAAAGATACTGTCTCCGATTACCGTTGTTATAGAAGACTTTGAATACAACGGAATGACCGCGTCCGCCGCCGTCAGGGATTACAGCGGAGACGGCGAGGTTTCGGTTCGGTTCTACAGGGAAGAGGAATGCCTTAATGAAATTACCGCGCCTTCGGCCGTCGGCGTTTACTACGTGCTCGCTGAGGCGACCGAAACGGATACATACGCATTTGCGGTTTCGCCTATAGTAAGGCTGACGATATCGAAGGCGTCGCGCGATGATATCCCGGAATACACCGTGACGGAGCCCACTCTGCGCGTTCCCACGACCGACGTCACGGTTTACGGAGACGGCGTTGAATATCGCATAGGCGAGGGAGAATGGACGGATTTGACCGCACAGGAAACGTTTACTCTTGCCGAGGGCGAAACAATCCAGTTCCGGTACAAGGAAACCGCGAACACCGCCGCCGGGAATACAGTGACGGTTGTTGCCGCAGCATACGATGGAGCAACTGCAATCGTTCCCGACGGCATAGGATACACGCTCGAAAACGGAATGCTGTTCGTAAATTACCTGGTGACCGCCGCGGTAACAAAATCAGATGTTTTCGCGGGTCTTGAAAAATTCGATCACATGACAGTATATGACGCCGAAGGAAACGAGGTTGCCGACGGTGAGGTCATAACCACCGGATGCAGGATCGTTCTTGCCGACGAACAGGGTGAAATTGATTCCGCTCTGATAATCGTTCGGGGCGACGTGGATTGTGACGGATATGTTACCATGGCCGACGTAAGAGTGATAATGAGAATATCGAACGGCATGGCGCGTCCTGAAAACGGGTA
>JAFZTO010000107.1 GCA_017618795.1 Clostridia bacterium
AGGAGATTTTCGGCAAGATGGCCGATTTCGCCAACTACGCCTTCAAAAAGAGCCATTCCGCCGCCTACGGCATAATATCCTACCGCACCGCCTGGCTGAAGACGCATTATACGGCGATGTACTACTCGGCTCTTCTGACCTCCGTCAGGGGAAATCTGGAAAAAACCGCCGCGTACATCGACGAGTGCGGGCGCATGGGAATAAAGATACTGCCTCCCGACATAAACGAAAGCGAGTGCGACTTTTCCGAAAAGGACGGCGCGGTCAGGTTCGGCCTTTCTGCAGTAAAGGGCGTGGGAGGACTGTTTGCCGAGCGCGCGGTCGCCGAAAGGGAGAACGGGCCGTACGCCTCTTTCGCGGATTTTGTGTCCCGCAATCCGGGATGCGAAGCCAACCGCCGTCAGCTTGAAGCGCTCGCAAAGGTCGGGGCGTTCGACGGGCTCGGCGCGGGCCGGGCGCAGATCGTTCATAACCTCGACGGGGTGATAGGCCGTTTCTCTGCCGACATGCGCGGGAAGGTGGACGGACAGATGGGAATGTTCGACGCCGAAAAGCCGGTATTTACATATCCCGACGAAGAGGAAATGACGCTCGCCGAAAAGCTTTCCGCCGAAAAGGAACTGTGCGGAATGTACCTGAGCGGACACTATACGGACGGATACTCGGAACATATCGCCGACATTCCCCATACCGTCCTGTCGTCCGTTCCGGGGCTTGCCGACAAGACGCGCGTCACGGTGTGCGGCACGCTGTGCGATCTTACCGAAAAATACACCAAAACCGGCGAGCTGATGATGTTTGCCTCGATAGAGGACAGGGTCTGCAGCGTCGGGATAGTGATCTTCCCGCGCGTTCTTGAGGAATGTAAAGTGTACGTTTCGCCCAATTCCGCCGTGTGCGTGAGCGGCGAGGTGTCAGGCGGTGAAAGGGACCGTAGGATCATTGCAAACAGAATCATCCCGCTTGTCCCGAACGGGAAATACGCGAGAAAACAGCCGGCTGACGTACGGCCCGCCGAAAACGCCGGTACGCGTAAGCCCGGCAGACTGTATGTCCGGCTTCCGTCCCCGGACAGCGCCGAATGGGAGAGATGCCGGGCTCTGGTGAACATTTTTGAGGGGAGAACCCAGACGTTCTTCTTTGACAGTTCGACCGGGAAATATTCCCCGGCCGGAATGGCGGATCCGAGCGGATTCCTGCTGCGCGAGCTTGGCGAAATCGCCGGGAGCGAAAATGTTGTTTTCAGATAATTTCTCCGTTATTCATACGGAGTTAATAATTATGGGTTATAATTTTATTTCTGCGAAAGGAGCGTGAGACGTTTGGAAAGCAGCTTAAAGAACGTCAACTGGAGTGATGAAATGGCAACAGCTGTAAAAACCGGCGGCAAGGCCGGACTGCGCTTTATCGGTTATATATTCAACGTTATCCTGACGCTGTGCCTTGTCGCCGCAATCGCCGGCACCGTCGTGGCAATCACTTTTCTGGTTTACGTGCAGAACTATCTTGACACGGGCGTCGACGACTTCGATCTGCTCGTGTCCGACGCAAGCCTGACGACGATGATGGCCTACGTCAGCGAAAACGGCGACATCGTAAAGCTCGAAAACGAAAGGCTCGACACTGCGGAGAACCGCGTCTGGGTCTCGTATGACGACATGAACGATTACGTGCGCAACGCGTTCATAGCCGTGGAGGACAAAAGGTTCAAAAAGCACAAGGGCGTCGACTGGTACAACACCGCAGGCGCTGCTCTCAGGTTCTTTACCGGTTCGTCGATGCGGGGCGGTTCAACTATTACCCAGCAGCTTATAAAGAACGTGACCGGCGAGGACGCCGCGACAATTCAGCGGAAGGTGCAGGAGATCTTCAAGGCGCTGGCTCTTGAAAAAAAATACGACAAGAGCGAAATACTTGAGATGTACCTGAACCACATCTACCTTTCCGAGGGATGCTACGGGGTTGGTGCGGCGGCGTATACTTATTTCGGCAAGGACGTAAAGGATCTGACGCTTATAGAAGCGGCAGCCCTTGCCGCCATAACCCAGAATCCGTACTGGTGGGATCCGATGCTTTATCCCGACAGGAACTACGACCGCAGGAACTACGTTATCCAGTGCATGTACGATCAGGGCATGATAACGAAGGAGGAATACGCCGACGCCTACGGCAGGGAACTTGTGCTGCATACCGGCGAAAAGGAGGAGGCCTCCGCTATTTATTCGTGGTATACAGAGGCCGCGCGCGGCGAGGCGATCCAGCTGCTGATAAACGAATACGGATATACGTCGGTCGCCGCCGAGAAGGCGCTGCTGACCGGCGGGTACACCATCGTCACGGCTTTGAATCCCGAGATACAGGACGTTGTCGAAAAATACTACGAAAGCAGCGGCAGCTTCCCGAACTTCGACTCGTCTCCCGTCCAGCCGGAATCCAGCTTTGTGGTCATAGATCCCGAAAACGGAAACGTTATCGCCCTTGTGGGCGCAAGGGGAGAGAAAAAGGCAAATCTTCTGCTGAACTATGCTA
>JAFZTO010000108.1 GCA_017618795.1 Clostridia bacterium
GATGACGAGACTCCGCAAGATGCACTTAAAAGAGAAATCCGTGAGGAACTTGATACCGAAATAACAGTCGGCGAACTGATTGACACTGTAGAATACGATTATCAAGAATTCCACCTCAACATGAAATGTTATTGGGCGAAGGTTGCTGAGGGGGAACTGACGCTTAAAGAGCATAAGGATTCGAAATGGTTAAGTGCGGATGAACTGTACAGTGTCGAATGGTTGCCGTCTGACCTGGCTGTGCTAAATTTAGTTGAAAGAATACTCCGAGTTAAATGATCTGGAAAAGCTTTTTGTGTTTTGATATTGACAAAAAGATTAAAATATGATAAAATATTGTTTTAGTAAATTCGATCTTTTTTTTAAGATTGTTTTATAAGACAAAATTTAAATGAAAACGGAGTTAATGAAGTGAAAATAACTTTTATGGGGGCCGGGAGCACCGTTTTCGCAATAAATATTATAGGAGACTGTCTCTGTTCAGATATTCTTCGCGATTCCGAATTCGCGCTTTATGACATTGACGGCAAACGCCTTGGGGAAAGTTTCAATATTTTGTCAAGAATGGTTGAGACGATTGGCGGACACGGACGTATTACTTCGTTCCTCGGTGTTGAAAACCGCAGAGCCGCTTTAAAAAACGCCGATTTTGTCGTCAACGCGATACAGGTGGGCGGATACGAACCGGCAACCGTTACAGATTTCGAAATACCAAAAAAATACGGTCTTCGTCAGACGATTGCCGACACGCTTGGAATAGGCGGAATAATGCGTGCTCTCAGAACGATACCGGTTGTTGAAGCGTTTGGCAATGACATGAACGACGTATGTCCGGACGCCTGGTTTCTTAATTATGTGAACCCGATGGCGATTGTTTCAGGCTATATGCAACGCTTCGTGTTTCCTAAATCCGTAGGTCTTTGTCATTCGGTTCAGACTTGCGCGTCAACTTTGCTTAAAGAGGTTGGCATGAGCGATTTTATTGACGGTCACATTGAAAAGATCGCCGGAATCAACCATATGGCATGGCTGCTTGAACTAAAGGACAGGGAAGGAAACGATCTATATCCTGAAATTAAAAAACGTGTTAAACAGAAACTTGCCGATCCCGGAGATTTTGCCGATCAGGTAAGGTTTATGTACTGCGACCGCCTCGGTTATTACTGCACAGAGTCGAGCGAACACAATGCGGAATACAATCCGTGGTTTATCAAGAGATGTTTCCCCGAACTGATAGAAAAGTATCATATTCCACTTGACGAGTATCCGGCGCGTTGCGTCAATCAGATCAACGCCTGGGAAAAGGAATATGAAGAAATCAAAGAGGGTGCAATGAAGCCGCACACGCGTTCTTTAGAATACGGCTCATATATCATGGAGGCTATCGTAACCGGGAAACCGTATCAGATAGGCGGAAACGTGCTTAACACCGGGCATCTAATTGAAAATTTCCCGGAAGAGGCATGTGTAGAAGTGACTTGCCTTGTTAATAAAAACGGTGTAGTGCCGACACGAGCAGGCCGAATTCCAACTCAGTGCGCGGCGCTGAATATGGCAAACATCGGTTGTCAGCTTATGACGATAGACGCAGCGCGCTCACGCAAAAAGCAGGACGTTTATCTTGCCGCCATGCTTGATCCGCATACCGGTGCGGAGCTTGACATCGATACAATCGTTAAAATGTGTGATGAACTTATTGAGGCTCACGGCAACCTTCTCCCGGAATTTGTCGATTAGCTCTAATTTCTAAAAAGTTTTTGGACTCATAATGATCAATATTAAATCGTTTGTTGCAAATGAAATTAAAAAATCGGTAGTAAATGAATTTCCCGGATGTGAAATATCTGCTGATGAAATAAACAAAATGCTTGAATGCCCTCCCAATCGCGATCTTGGGGATTTCGCTCTTCCGTGCTTTAAACTCAGCAAAACTCTCAGGTGTTCACCTGTGATAATCGCTGTAAATCTTGCAAGAAAAATTGAATGTACTTTGATTAAATCCGCAAACGCAGTTAACGGTTATCTCAACTTAAAAATCGCCGACAGCTATTATTCCGAGGAAGTGATAGACGGCATTATTTCGGATGGAGACGATTACGGTAAAAACAGTGACGGTCTTGGTAAAACAATGGTAATCGATTATTCTTCGCCCAATGTTGCAAAACCGTTTCATATTGGCCATCTTGGTTCGACGGTCATAGGTCACTCAATAAAAAAACTGCACAAATTTTCAGGCTGGAAGGCGATAGGAATAAACCATCTCGGCGACTGGGGGACGCAGTTTGGTAAAATGATTACCGCCTACCGTATGTGGGGTGACCCCGAAAATATTCGACGGGAGGGAATTGACGGTCTTGTGGAATTGTACGTCAGATTCCACAGGGAGGCAGAGCATAATCCCGTGCTGAACGATACCGCGCGCGAGGAGTTTGCTAAACTCGAGCGCGGAGATCCCGAAAACATGAAGCTGTGGCGTGAATTTCTCGCAATCAGCATAGAGGAATATAAAAAAACATACGAACAGCTCGGCATCGAGTTCGACTATTACACCGGAGAAAGCTTCTACAGCAATTTAATGACTCCCCAGGTTGAGATTCTCCGAGAAAAAGGGCTGCTGAAAATTGATGACGGAGCCTCCATCGTTGATCTGAGCGACTATAATATGCCTCCGTGCCTCATACTCAAGAAGGACGGTTCTACGCTTTATCCGACAAGGGATATTGCTGCCGCTGTTTACAGAAAAGAAACCTTTGATTTCGACAAGGCTGTTTACGTGACATCAAATCAGCAGATTCTCCATTTCAGACAGTTGTTCAAGGTGATTGAACTGATGGGTTATGACTGGTATAATGAGCTTGTTCATATCCCTTATGGTACGGTTTCGATCAACGGAGAAAAACTGGCTACGCGGAGCGGCAACGTCGTGCTTTTAAAAAATCTGTTTACCGAAGCTACGGAAAAGGTTTTTGAAATAATCAAATCAAAAAATCCTGACCTTGAAAACAAGGAAGACGTCGCGACTTCGGTCGGTGTTGGAGCGATTGTGTTCTACTATCTTCTAAACAGCAGGATTAAGGACAGTGATTTCAAGCTTGAGGATGCGCTCAATTTTGACGGTAATACCGGTCCTTACGTTCAGTATACATATGCTCGCTGCTGCTCTGTAATAGAGAAAGCCGGCGGAATCCCGGACTCTTTGTCCGCGCGCGGATACCTTCCTTGCGAAGCGGAGATTTCTCTTGCAAAAACACTCTCGCTTTTTGGTGAAAAAGTCAGGGAAGCGCTTGCTGCTTATGAGCCAATGATTATTACGCGCTATCTCCTTGATGTCGCGGGAGAATTTAATAAGTTTTATCATGACTGCCGTATTATTTCCGAAAAAGATGAGCGTACACGTTCGTTTAGAATAAGACTTACCGAAGCCGCGAGGATTACTATTGGAAATTCTCTTGAGCTGATATGTATGAAAAAAACTGCTAAAATATAATAATTGAAAGGATTTGAATAAAATGTCAGGACACAGCAAGTGGAAAAATATAATGCATAAAAAGGAGAAGACCGACGCCCAGCGTGCTTCTGTCTTTACAAAGATCGGCAAAGAGATCGCCATAGCCGTAAAGGCGGGCGGGCCCGATCCGGCAAGCAACAGCAAACTTCGCGATCTAATCTCAAAAGCGAAGGACAACAATGTTCCGAATGACAATATCGACCGTATAATTAAAAAGGCTTCCGCCGCTGATTCGGCAACATATGAAGAAATAACCTATGAGGGGTACGGCCCGTCCGGCATAGCGGTTATTGTTGAAACTGCAACCGACAACCGAAACCGCACCGCAGGTGAGGTAAGGCATTTTTTTGACAAATACGGCGGGAACATGGGGCAGACGGGTTGTGTCAGCTTTATGTTCACGGAAAAAGGGGTTGTAGTTGTCAATAACGAAGACGGCGACGTCGACGAGGACGCACTTATGATGGACGCCCTTGAAGCTGGAGCCGAGGATATTGCCAGAAATGATGATATTTTTGAGATATATACAACAGTTGATGATATCGGTTTTATAAGGGCCGATCTTGAATCTAAGGGTTACGCAGTTATTTCCGCCGACCGTGACATGATCCCTTCAACTTACATCACTCTAAGCAATGAGGATGATATAAAGAACATGAATCTTCTTCTTGAAAAGCTTGATGAGAACGACGACGTTCAGAACGTCTATCATAACTGGGAGAATTGTGATTGATAAAGATTATTGCGGGCAAAGAATGCTTCATGACCCCATTTTTTTTGCCCGCATATATTGACTTTCAAGAAAAAATGTGATAAAATATTGTAATTGAAAAAGGAGAGATATCGAAGCGGTCATAACGAGGCGGTCTTGAAAACCGTTTGGGAGCAATCCCACAAGGGTTCGAATCCCTTTCTCTCCGCCACTTCAGGGCTGAAATCGTATGATTTCAGCCCTGTGTTTGTTAATCTGAGGCGTTATTTTATAGAATTCCCTCTCCTTTCGTTGTTTTCGCTTTATCATGATTTCTATCGGATAATTATAATTTCCGACAGAAATCATTTGAAACAGACATGATTCCGGTTATTTTGTGAAAATATTACATTAAAACCGTTTCGTTTTAATTTGAAAGCTGCTTAAAAGAATGAGAAGTCTTGGTATTATAATGTTGTTTTGTTGACAAAAAGATAAAAAAATGATATAATATTATATTGAAAAATTGAATTCAAAATGGTTTAAGGGGAAAACGCTAATTTGGGTATTACAGACGTTATATACATGTTGGGCGGAATTGCACTGTTCCTTTACGGAATGAAGGTAATGAGTAATTCGCTTGAAAAGCTTGCAGGCAACCGTTTGAAGGCGATCTTAGGTAAAATGACGTCAAACACAGGAAAGGGATTTCTTCTCGGTCTGCTTGTCACGGTTATAATTCAGTCATCTGCGGCTACTGTCGTTATGGTTGTCGGTTTTGTAAACTCCGGTCTTATGTCTGTGATTCAGGCTTCAGGCGTTATTATGGGAGCCAACATTGGTAC
>JAFZTO010000109.1 GCA_017618795.1 Clostridia bacterium
GAGGAATTTTTTCTCCGTCCGGATATTCGACGACAGTATTTTCGAGCGTCGATTTCACGCTTGCGCGGATTGCCTGCAGATATTCGTTTCTTAATGCCCGCTGTTCTTCAGCTTCGGCGTCCGAGAGTCCGACTGTTTTTTTCTTTCGTGCCAGTTCGTTTATCCTGTTAATTTTGGTTTGTTCCATCGGCTTGCTTTTGCCTTTCGGCGTATGCCGCGGCGATTTTAAGTCTTTTTTTCTCCTGCTTGCGAGAATGGTTTCTTTTTGCAGATTTTATTATTACGACAATCACGACAGCGATGACCGCAATCACAACAAGAGCCGGCAGAGCGCTGACGAGCCAAACGGCAAAATCCTGGCAGCCCAGTCCGAAATCTTCCCACGACGTACTGAATGCGTTGGAAATCCTCGACCAGAAGGTTTCCTTCTCGGGTTCGGTGTATTCGGCGACCTCGTTCACATAAAGCGAAACGGTAGAATAAGTCACTTTATTGTCATATGTTTTCAGCTGTGTTTCGTAGTACTGAATTTTTTGCCTGACCTCGGCGAGTTTGTCTTCGATGACGAGCATGTCGGCGAGCTTGTCTGCTTTTTCCAGCATGGTGAGCAGTCTCTCTTCCTGAATGAGCAGGGAATCATACGACGATTTAGCCGAATAGTAGCTTTCGGTAATGTCGTTGATGTTTGTCTCCTGTGACGTTATCGAAACGATTTCGCTCAGATTCCGTATGAAGTCTTCAAATTTTTCCGACGGCACGCGAAGCGTCATCTCGGCTCTGCGTCGGTTGTATTTGGAGAGCATGTCGCTCTGTGAGGACGATGAAACGTATCCGCCCGCCGATTTTACCAGAGCCGCAATCCGCTCAAGGGAGTCGGCATATTGCTTGGTCTCCGCGCTTATCTGAGCGTTAATCGTGAGTTTCTGTCCGACTTCCTCATCCGGCTCGGAGCTTATCATGCTGTAGAATTCGCTGTCCTTCCTTGCTTCGGGAGAGGAGTAATAGTTGTCGATCGAATAGCCTCCGTTGGGGGATGCTTTTTTTGTGCATGAGGCAAGCAGCAGAAGTATCGTGAGCGCCGCGGCAACGGCTAAAACTGTTTTCTTCATTTGAGTAGGTCCTTCCGTTTATTTCTGAAGTTTGTTTATTGCCGCGACGACGCCATCCAGCGACGCGCGGTAATTTTCAAGCTTTACGCGTTCGCCTTCCACGACCTGCGCGGGAGCTTTTTTGACAAAACCGTCGTTCAACAGTTTTTTCTCGATTCTTTCGATTTCTCCTTCCAGATTTGCCTTTTCTTTGCCGAGGCGCAGAAGTTCCTTTTCGGTGTCTATCATATCCGCGAGCGGTATATAGGCTGTTGCAGAGTCCGTTACGATCTGTACCGCGTCCTGCCCGTCGTAAGCGTCAGCGAATATAACCTCGGAGGCTGAGGCGAGCCTTGTAAAAAAGTGTGAGAGCGCTCCGTCAATGAACCCGTCCGCACATACTATGAATACCTTTGTTTTGCGCGAGGGAGCGACGTTCATTTCGGTTCGTCTTGCCCTTATACCGCGGATAAGTGCTATGACCTTGCTCATTTTGATTTCGGCATCTTCAAAGTTCAGTTTTTCGCTGAAGTCCGGATACGGGGCTATCATTACCGATTCTCCTTCGTGCGGTATTGATTGCCATATTTCCTCGGTAATGAACGGAAGGAACGGGTGGAGAAGGCGCATCGTCCGCTCAAGCGTGTATGAGATGACGTTCTGCGCAATTAGATTGTCGGGATTGTCCCTGTTGCACAGACGTTCCTTTGCAAGCTCGATGTACCAGTCGCAGAAATCGTCCCAAACAAAATCGGTAAGCTTCTGCAGTGCCACCCCGAGCTCGTATTTGTCAATGTTTTCACGCACTTCTGCGGTCAGACGGTTGAGCTTGCTTAAGATCCACTTGTCCTCTACGGCAAGCGCCCCGCTGTCGGGAACCGATGCGCTCTCGATTGACAGATTCATCCTTACAAACCGGGATGCGTTCCATATTTTGTTTATGAAGTTGCGTGCGGATTCAATTTTCTCCTGCGAAAAGCGCATGTCGTTTCCGGGCGCGTTTCCGGTGGCAAGAGCGTAACGCAGAGCGTCGGTGCCGTATTCGTCAATGACCTGAAGAGGGTCGATGCCGTTTCCTAGCGATTTTGACATTTTTCTGCCCAGCTCGTCGCGCACCAGTCCGTGAATGAACACGTCCGGGAAGGGAATATCTCCTGTGTTTTCAATCGCCATGAAAATCATCTTGGATACCCAGAAGGTGATGATGTCGTAGGCGGTGACAAGCGCACTTGTCGGGTAAAAGGTTCGCATGTCCTCAGTGCTGTCAGGCCATCCGAGCGTGGAGAACGGCCACAGCGCCGAAGAAAACCATGTGTCGAGCACGTCCTCCTCCTGTCTTACGTGTGCGCCGCCGCATTTTGGGCAGACATTGACGCTGTTCTCCGAAACAGTTATCTGACCGCAGTCATCGCAGTAGTATGCAGGAATGCGGTGTCCCCACCACAACTGGCGCGATATGCACCAGTCCTGAATGTTTTCCATCCAGTTTAGATATATCTTGCTGAATCTGTCGGGGATAAAGCGTATGCGTCCGTCCTTTACTGCGGCAATCGCGGGCTCTGCGAGAGGCTTCATTTTTACGAACCACTGGCGTGACGCAAGAGGCTCGATGATCGAGCCGCAGCGGTAGCAGTGGGCAACGTTATGAACAAGCTTTTCTTTTTTTACAAGAAATCCGCCTGCTTCAAGGTCTTCAACGATTCGTTTGCGTGCCTCGTTTCGGTCGAGCCCCTGATATTTTCCGCCGTTTTCGTTGATTATTCCGTTCTCGTCAATGACGACGATCTGCGGCAGGTCGTGGCGTTTTCCTAGTTCAAAGTCGTTTGGGTCGTGACATGGGGTTATCTTGACGCAGCCCGTACCAAAATCCTTTTCGACGTATTCGTCGGCAACGACCGGTATTTCACGTCCCATAAGAGGAAGGATAAGGGTTTTGCCAACGAGATGCCTGAAGCGTTCGTCGTCAGGGTTGACGGCAACCGCAGTGTCTCCGAGCATTGTTTCCGGTCGCGTTGTCGCGATGGTAACAAATTCATTTTCAGAGCCCTTGACCGGATACCGTACATACCAGAAGCCGCCTTCAAGCTCTTTGTATTCGACTTCGGCGTCGGACAGCGCCGTTGCGCAGTGTGTGCACCAGTTAGTGATGCGGAAGCCGCGGTATATAAGGCCTTTGTCGTAAAGGCGGACAAAGACCTTTTTGACTGCTCTTGAAAGACTTTCGCTCATGGTGAACGCCTCGCGGTTCCAGTCGCAGGACGTCCCCATCTTTTTGAGCTGTGTGATGATCCTGTCCCCGTATTTGTTTTTCCAGTCCCAGACGAGCTTCAGAAACTCCTCCCGTCCTATGTCGTGACGGCTCAGCCCTTTCTCCTTGCGCAGATTTTCCTCGACCTTTATCTGCGTGGCGATACCCGCATGGTCGGTGCCGGGCACCCATAGGGTGTTGTATCCTTCCATACGCTTCGTTCTGACAATGATATCCTGCAGCGTGTTGTTCAGTGCATGCCCCATGTGAAGCTGACCGGTCACGTTGGGGGGAGGGATGACTACCGAAAAATGCGGTTTGCTTTTGTCCATTGACGGTGAGAAATAGCCGTTTTCCTCCCACATTTTATAGAGCTTGTCCTCAAAATCTTTTGGCGAATAGTTTTTCGCCGGTTCTTTCTGCATTTCTGCCACCTCTTTTCTTTTGTCAGGGTCGAAAATATAAAAAACGCCCTGCATATCAGGACGCAATAAGCGCGGTACCACCCGACTTCGCCGCAAAACACGGCGCACTCATTTCCGTTTCGTTCGGCGACGGCGGGTTCTAGTCACCCTGGAAAGGCTTTCTTCCCGCAGCTCTGCGGCTACCTTCGGCGGATTCTTCTCCACGGGGCTTGCACCGTCCCCCGCTCGCTTGAGGCTGATTTTCCGCTTACTCCTCCGCTTCACAGCACCAATATTATATCACTAAATACGACAATTGTCAATACCTGACGGTTATTTCTTGTTATTTTCGCTAAAAAAGAAGTATTTACAATTAAAGCAGTTGACTTCTTCGTTAATTTGTGATATAATAATCAAAAAAATGGAGTTAGTTATGTCAAAAAAAGCTACTTTGACCCTTGTACTGATCATCTCGGCGCCTGTGGCAGTTGTCTTGTTGATTCTGATGTTCATGGGTCTTTTTAATCTTTCGAACATTTTGAACGCTTATATTTTTTCTGATATACTGGAATGCGTCTATCCCGGAGTTTTCTATCTGGTTCCGGTGGTGATCATTCTTGTCGCGGACTCATATTATAAAATACATTTCAGCCCCGGTTTACGGATTGTTTTGACTCTTGCTATGGTTTTTTCAGGCGTTATATCGATTTTGTTCGGCACTTTTTTTGCCGAGAGAATGATTAACGGAAGCAATGAGTTTAATCGGTTTATCAGTATCATTTCCGGAAATTATTCGCTTGACTGGAAGATGGGGTTTATCATACGCAGCGAAATTTTTCATGTCTTTCTTCTGCGCCGGGTTTGGTTTATTTTCTGGAGCGCTGTTTTTATAACGTTGAAGGAACTGGCTGCCATTTTTTCTGAACAAAGGAAAAAATATGCCGTAATAACGTTTATCGTTCTTTCATTTGCCGTTTTAGCGTTTAACCCGGTATTGACCGGTATTTCTTTCTCCGAAGGGCAAGGAAATATTATTGTTGCTTTGAGTGCGGCAGGGATGGCTGTTGCGATTCTCTCGGCTCTTGTCGGACAATTTTTAGGGAGAGCCGGGAAGCGACTGCTTGTTTTTGCCTGGCTGCCGTTTGTCGCTGCTTCGGAGTTTCTTGCTTTTGCGCCGATATCCGGGGATAAACCGTGGTTCACCGAACCGCTTATGATAATCATCTTTGCCGTTGCTGCCGTTGCGATTTACATTCCGTGTCCTGTTGCCTGTATGATTTCACGTGCGAAGAGAAATAATCAATTGCCCGTTTAAAGATTCAGTTTTGCTGATTATTAATAAGGTCGACCAGTCTTTTGGAATAAAAGAAATCATGAGTTATTTTGTCGAACTCTTCCCAGAGCGGAAGAGTTTGACATTTAAACGCTCTCGGGCATTTATTGGTTTTATCGGCAAGGCAAGAGACTGATATAAACGGTCCCTCCGACGCTTCCAGAATTTCACCGGCGGTGTATTCGTCCGGTTTTCTGCACAGTCTGTACCCGCCGCCCTTGCCGCTGGAACCTTCCACCAGTTTTTCTTTTACAAGTTTCCGGATGATTGTTTCAAGATATTTTTTGGATATTTCCTGACGCCTGGCAATATCCTTGAGCGGTATATATCCGTCTGAGGAATGCTCTGCAATATCCAGCATTACTCTGAGCGCGTATCTTCCTCTGGTTGAAATCATAATATGTCCTCACATTTTTCTGTTTAAGGCAGATTTAAAAATCTGCTTTTCTTTTTCGCAAAGAATAATATGTCTTTTTCTTTTACCTATTATACCACATGGTAAGTGGGTAAGTCAAGTTTTTTTAAATATTTTTTTATTTTTTTAATTACCTATTGACATGGTAGGCAAATGGTGATATAATATTATAGAAATTTTTGGGAACAGGATGCTAATATGAAGATTTACGCGGATAACGCGGCCACAACAAAGATGAGCAAAACGGCGGTGAACGCCATGATGCCTTTTCTTGAGGAATGTTATTACAATCCTTCCAGCCTGTATTCAGACGGAC
>JAFZTO010000110.1 GCA_017618795.1 Clostridia bacterium
ACGTCGGCTACATCAGCTTCGGTTCCACAAGCGGACAGGGGCAGTACATGATCTGTTCAGGTTCCTATGCGGACGAACGTATCGCCGAGCAGACAAAGGCGCCGGAAGTTTCCGACGAAACACCGGTCACGTTTGCTCCTGAGCCCACGGTCGAAACCGAGCCGAAGGCCGATACGACAAAAAAACCCGCAGCGACCGACGGACAGGGAGACAAGCCCGGCACGTCGAACAGCAACACGGTGATTTACATTATCGCTGCGGTCATAGCCGTCGCGGCGGTTGCCGTCATTATCGCTCTCATCGCAAAAAGCAAAAAGAAATGAACCTACATGACAGGCCGGCCCGGGATGGCCGGCCTGTCTGATTTGAACGAACCCAGAAATATGAAACTGATAAAAACATTCGCGGTAATATCCGCACTGATTCTTACGACCGGATGCGTAAAAACGGAGGCCGGTAAAACAGACCTTGATATGAAAGAAAAAATAAAGCTTGTTTCTCCGTCGGACGGTCAGACGGAGATCGAAACGACAAACAGGCTTGTCAGGCGGTTTGTCAGTGAAAACTACACACTGAAATGCTGTGACAAATATTTCGACCTCGTTAGCGACAAATACGCCCCGCAGGAGATAGAATTCAGATGGGAAGGACGTGGAAAATACATTTTTTATCTATCCGAAAATAAAGACTTTACAGACCCGTACACCGTCGCCTGCGACGCGTGCTCCCTGTCGCTGGGAGGCCTTAAAACAGGCATCGAATATTTTTGGAAAGTCTCCGGAAACGGCTGCGAAAGCGAAGTTTTTTCGTTCACGACCGCGCACGGGCCGAGAACGGTTTACATCGACGGCGTGACAAATTCACGCGATATAGGCAGCTGGGACGGGATAAACGGCGGAATAAAGCAGGGACGCGTTTTCCGAACCGCGTATCTTGACAAAATAACAGATGAAGGGATAAGATACTGCCGTGAATTTCTGAAGATCAGAACCGAACTCGACCTGCGCACCGATGGCGAGGGAAACAGGAACATGCTGGTGCATGACGTCAATTACATAAATATTTCAAGCGCATATTATGCCGGAGATCACAGCATATATGACCGGGAAAATTATGAGGCTACAAAACGCATTCTTGAGATTTTCGCAGATAAGGACAACTATCCGGTTCTTGTTCACTGCACAGTCGGGAGGGACAGAACAGGAACTATCGCATTTCTGCTTGAGGCCCTGTGCGGCATGAGCGAGGACGATATTTACCGCGAATACGACCTGTCTTTTTTCTCCGCAAACGGGGACCACGAGCCTTCGGTCATGCACAAAAACTTTTTCAACCAGCTATACGTCGGACTCTACAGATATGTTCAGGGCGGCGCCCTTTCCGACAACGCGAGAAGATACTGCCTTGACATCGGCCTCACGGAACGGCAGATCGACGCGATAATCGCCAATCTGACCGAATGACAGCCAGAAGTACATTTCATCCAGACGTTATTTTTAACACGTTTAAATCTTTTGCGGGCATTATGAAAAAAGTCTTGCTTTTCATGTGAAATGGTGATATAATATTGTCCTGAAAAACAATAACGGAGAACAAAAAAGCCATGGAAAAAATAAGAATGGGCGTGATCGGTCTAGGGAACCGCGGCAGGGCTCTTACAAACTGCGTTATCTTGCCCGCCCGTGACGTTGACATAACAGCGGTCTGCGACGTTTACGACGACAGGGTCGACGCGGCCGCCGCCGAAATAAAGGATAAAAAAGGAAAAGAACCCTTCAGAACCTGCAGCGCGGGAGAACTGCTTGCACGCACGGACGTGGACGCCGTGCTTATTTCCTGCGCGTGGGAGGACCACATTCCGCTTGCCGTCGAGGCCATGAAGGCCGGCAAGGCAGTCGCGCTGGAGGTGGGCGGGGCGTATTCGATCGAAGACTGCTTTGAACTTGTGCGCACCTGCGAGGAAACACGCACCCCTTTCATGTTCATGGAAAACTGCTGCTTTGACAGGTACGAGCTTCTGGCGACCGCCATGGCGCGCCACGGCCTTTTCGGACGCGTCGTTCACTGCGAGGGCGCGTATTCGCACGACCTGCGCGAGGAAGTCGGATACGGAGATATAAACCGTCACTACCGCCTGCGCAATTACATAAACAGGAACCTTGAAAACTACCCGACCCACGACCTCGGCCCGATAGCAAAGCTGCTCGGCATAAACAGGGGCAACCGAATGACCGGGCTTGTGTGCGGATCGACCGGCTCGTTCGGTCTGCACGAATACGTATGCGAAAAGCCGGAGCTTACATATCTGAAGGAAGTGAAATTCGCGCAGGGAGACATTTTCCACACGATTATAACCTGCGAAAACGGCGAAACCGTGCTTCTGCGCCTTGACACCACTCTTCCCCGCTTCTACACGAGAAATTTTACGGTGCGCGGGACGAAGGGTCTTTACGAAATGAACACCAATTCCGTCTTTTTCGATTATATGGACGGCGAAAAATACTGGGAACCGATCGACACATACCGCGAAATTATCGACAACGCCAGGGAATACGAGGAAAAATATCTGCCCGAAATGTGGAAAAAAGTCACCCCCGAGCAGCTGAAGGCCGGGCACGGTGGCATGGACTGGTTCGAGTTCGACGCCTTCTTTACGGCATTGCGTGAAGGCGGCGAAATGCCCGTCGACGTTTACGACGCCGCAGCCTGGATGGCGATATCCTGCCTTTCCGAGCAGTCGATCAAAAACAACGGGAGCTACGTCGAAATACCCGACTTCACCCGCGGGAAATACAAGACCCGCCCGCTGAAGGACGTGACCGCACTTTAAAAACATAAAACCGCGGAATGGATTTT
Organism: Clostridia bacterium; assembly: GCA_017618795.1. Taxonomy (GTDB): domain Bacteria; phylum Bacillota; class Clostridia; order Oscillospirales; family CAG-272; genus Colimorpha_A. The sequence continues at coordinate 2,857 of JAFZTO010000110.1, forward strand.
TCCGTTCCGCGGTTTTTTTTTACCGTGTCTGCCGGGTCATGAATAATGCGGCCCGTTCAGGACATAATCTTCAGATTTATTTTACCGGAAAGATAGTCAAGCGGAGTGGCGTCAAACTCCGGATTGATTATCCAGTACGGGTACACGAATTTGTCTGTTCCGTCGAGCTTTCCGCCCGGCCCGAGCTTTGAATCGAGCAGAGAAAGAATCTGTTCCTTCGTGCCGACAACCGCAAACGCGCAGTTTTCCCACGCAAGGATTTCTCCCAGATCGGTCTCGTCGTTATAGCTGGCGTAGATTTCAAAGCCTTCTTTTTTGAAAATCCCGATTACGTCGTCATATTTGTTCTTTGACAAAATATTTTTTTGCTTTTCGGCGTCTTTGCGCCTTGCCTCGACTATCCGGTTGTTGAGCTCCTTCACCGCCTCGTTTTCGGCGGCAAGAAGCATGCATTCCCAGCTTAATGCGGTAAATTCCTCCTGTTCCTCATCGGTCAGAACAACGTCGCTTTTCGAACCGGCCTTTGAATCCGAATGTTTTTGTGCCAGCTCGGGATTTTTTTCGTATATAATCCGGTAATACTCGGCCCAGAACAGATTATTCATCTCATTTCCCTCGGCGCTCATGTCCGTAGGAGTGACAAACTCGGGTGTCGCAGCTGAGGAAACGCAAATGCCGAGCAGAATCCGGTCTCCGTCTTTTGTACGGCTTACCTTGTCCGTCAGATAATCAAAACGCTTTGAATCCTGCCACGAGAACGTCTGGAGATTTGAAAAATAATCATAGTGACTTGCCTGCAGCCAGACGATTTCGGAGACGGGAGTTTTTATCTCTTTATCGGCGGAAACGCTTTCCTGAGGGTTAATATCACGGCTTGCAAGACATCCGAAAAGTGAGGCGGCAAGCGCAATAAGAACGGTTACGGTTAATATCTTTTTCATTGTAATCACCTCCATGCAAGACCGGAAGCGGCTTCACCAGGCATAATGCGGCAGGGTTGAATAACGACCTTTCCTCTGCACTTCAAGCGCTTCTGCTTCCGCAAGCGTTTCGGGAATTTTGTGCGAGAATTGTTCTAACAAGGTTTCGTGCTTTTCCGATGGATCTCGCGTATAGGCGAGCCAATAAATTGTTCCGTCAGAAGCGCGTCCCGTTTCATCCAGACTGTATTTAAACAATTTTTCAAATTGAGTTTTAGTACCGGCAATTGCGAAAGGCGTCTCGTTTTCCGTCAGATAATCTCCGAAAAGATTCTCATCTGAGTAAACGGCGGCAAGCTCAAAGCCCAGATCAAGGAAGAATTTCTCGTCTTTCGTCCAGTCGGTTTTTCCGAGCCTTTCCTTTTTGGCTTCAAAATTCCTGTTATATGCCCCGTCGTAGTCTTCGCACAGTTCGATCCATCTTTCGTCCTTCAGGGCGATATCAAGGCATTCGTTGTAAAGTGTGCTGAACGCGGCGTATTCTTCCTCCGTCGGATAGTAACCGCTTTTGCCGGAAGCCAAATGTTTTTCATACTTATCGTAAAGATCGGCGTTCTTTTCCTTCATAAGATTCCATACTATACCGACGTGCAGGAAGGTGCTATATCCTTCCTCCGGCATTTTCTGAAGGTCGAACACGGAGTATCTGTCAAATTCTCCGTTCACGGAAGGCAATACCATCATACATATTAAATCATCCTCTGCACACGGGCAGATCGACAAATTATATACATAAGCAATGATACGTTGTTTCTGTTGTTCGTCATCAAACGAAGCGGAATCTGTCGGCATCGGAATGTCTATGTATTCTTTACTTAAAAACCAGTATACTCTGTCAAGATTTGCCCTTGCGTCGAGATCGAATGCCGGTTGTGTCGACTGAGTCTCCTCGTCCTTTTTATTATCATCAATTGCGGTTAAACATCCGAAAAGAGAGACGACAAGTGCAAAAAGAACAATCACAGTTTTTATTTTTTTCATTTAAATCACCTCCACGCAAGACCGTAATATGTTGTAGCCAGGGCGGAATCACGGTATACTCTTACCGTATACGTTCCCGTAACAGACGGAACAAAGTCCCAGATATCAACGTTTGTTCCATTATGAACATAATGTGTCGAGAGCGGTGTTGAACTTCCGGGAGCATAAACCGCTATGTGCAAACGAGCAATTGGGGTTTCATCAACATGAGTTGGGACAGGATCAGTTGGAGTATAGGAACTATGACTCCAGTATTCATCTATGTGGTTATTTTTTAAATATGTTAATGCTACTCTTATCCTAGTATCAGAACTAGTCACGTTGAATGTATAAGACTTATATGTTGTATTTGTTGAAATACTTCCATATTTAAATCTCCCGTTTTTTGCAACCCACGCCGCGCCGACGCAGTCAAGGAATCCGGCGCCTGTCGCCATATAATTCATTCCTGTTGGTGTATCCGCAAGCGGTGAATCAAAATTAACCGATGCAAGTAAAATCGCCTTTGCGGCGTCCTGTCTTGTCTTCAGAATAGACTTGGATTGACAAATAAGAGCAAGAGCACCAGCCACCTGAGGTGCGGAATAACTTGTTCCGGTAGCAACTCCGTGCATGGTAACTAACGACGTGCCCGCCGCACATATATCCGGCTTTTTGCAAGAATTCGGATTTGTCATCATAACGGAACTATTATAGGAGGAGGTTATGCAACGATAATCATCAGAATAAATTGTCGGTGTCCCATTTGTATTGACATTGCCAACAGTAATAGCATTATACGCCATACCTCCCGAAACAATTCCGCTAGCGCTTGATGCTCCATTTTCCTCAACCCAATTTCCTGCCGGCATTACAAAATGAACATCATCCTGATATGCAATATGATCAATCCACGCGGACACCATACCATACTGGTTAACAGCGTCATTTCCTATTGAGCACCCGGAAACTATTATGTTCACACCTCGTCCAATGAGCCATTCAATTGTGTATAATGACGAACTGTTAAAGGGAGTTCCATTCCACACAGGGGCACAATAAAAGGTTGCATCAGGTGCCACTTTTGACAAAATCTGAATCACTTCATCTGCATGCTCACAATTCGAAGTCGATGGGTTAACATCATTGTATCTGATATATGAAACCGTATTAATAACCGGTTGCCCGAGGTCAACCATGCCGATTTTAATTCCGCTTCCCGTGTAATGGTAGGGAGTTGAAGCGTGAACATTTGTCGCCTTGATGGAGTTTTTCATGTCGGTTAGGCTCTGGCATTCGATCAGACTTTCCGCATACTCGTCTGCAAAAACAAATCTTTCATCATCTGAGATTTCGACAAGCCTTTCAAACGTCATCTTTGCTATAATGACGGGAGAATACTGGGAAACAAATTCTATTTCCGCATCGTCAAACAGGCCGGCGACTATCTGCCCGTTATGCTCGTTATATCTCTCAACGGCAAGCGAGCGTTTCAGGGAAATATAACTGTCGATTGTTTCTTCGTCCAGTTCATCTTTTTCCGCCTGATCCTCCCACGTTTCGGGAGTAAAGCCGAGAATTTCCAGAGCGTCCGCTTCTCTTGCTTCGTTGTCGATATCGGTGAACCATATCATAACGTCGACCGCTTCGCCTTCAGGCAACTCGGAAAACCTTTCAAGCAACCTCTGAGCAAATTTAGGATATTCGGGGTTGTCCTCTGCGTACATGAATCCGAATGACAGGAAAATCAACGTTACTGACATCAGGACGCATACGCATCTTCTGGCTTTTAAATAAAAGCTTTTCTTCAT
>JAFZTO010000111.1 GCA_017618795.1 Clostridia bacterium
GTCGATCCGGAACGTCCTTCCCTTCCCAAAGAAGTGACATACGAGGTAGAGGTGCTGATCAAGTACGACGGTTACATAAAAAGACAGCTGAAGGACGCGGAAAGAACCGCCAGGCTCTCCGAAAAAAAACTGCCTGACGACATAGATTACAGCGAAATAAGGGGCCTGCGTATCGAGGCAAGGCAAAAGCTAAACAAAATACGTCCGCTGGACATCGGCCAGGCATCACGTATAAGCGGCGTTTCTCCCGCCGACATATCCGTTCTGCTTATATACATGAAAGCAAGGTACGGCAAATGAAGAGAATAGCATCGTTTTCCGTCGATCATGATCTGATTGTTCCCGGCATTTACATATCCCGCGTGGACGGGGACGTCACAACATTTGATCTCAGAACCCGCAAACCGAACAGCGGAAAATACATGGACAATATAACCATGCACTCTGTAGAACATATGCTCGCGACTCTTTTGCGCAATTCGGAAATCGGAGAGAACATTATCTATTTCGGCCCGATGGGTTGCCGCACCGGTTTTTACCTGCTGGTGCGAAACGCCGATCCGGAACAGGTTCTCTCTGTTCTGAAAAAGGCTCTTGCCGACACTGTCTCTCATAAAGGGCGGGCTTTCGGCCAGTCGCGCAAAGAATGCGGAAACTATAAAGAACTTAGCATCGCCTCCGCCAGACGGGAGGCGGCATACTACCTGAAAATACTGGAGGACAGCCATGGTTTCGACTATCCGGAAAATAAATAAGGCAGGAATAATCTGCGCAATGGAGCTGGAAGCCGAGGGAATACTGTCCGCCATGACGCATATCAGCGAGAAAACGGTTTCGGGGATTATTTTCCGTGAGGGAACGCTCGGCAAAACCCGCGCAGTCGTGGCTGTCTGCGGGATAGGAAAGGTTTTTGCGGCGATCTGTGCAGAGGCTATGATCCTGAACTATTCTCCCGACTTAATTATAAACACCGGTGTAGCCGGCGGGCTTGAGCCAGGGCTGAAAATCGGCGACACCGTGCTTGCAACCTCGCTCGTCCAGCATGATATGGATACCTCTCCGCTCGGCGATCCGGCAGGCATGATATCGGGAATAAATCTTGTTTATCTGCCCGCGCACGAAGGCCTTTCCGACTTTATTGCCGCCAGGGCGCAGGAATCCGGCATTACCCTGCACCGCGGCATTATAGCATCCGGAGACCGATTTGTCGCCGATAAAACAGAAAAAATCCGAATAAGAGAACAGTTCGGAGCCTCCGCATGTGAAATGGAAGGAGCCTCCGTCGCGCATGTGTGCTACGTCAACAACGTGCCGTTTGCGGTTCTGCGCTCGATATCCGACGGCGGAGACGAAGGTGCCGCGACCGATTACGCGGCGTTTGCAAAATCAGCCGCCGAAAAGTCGGCGAAAATCATAAAAGGAGCATTCTCATGAAAAAACTTATACCGCTGAAAATTTCGGCGCTGGTCCTCGCCGTCATGTCGTCCCTTGGAAACTACCATTTCATCAGGTTCCGGATAATTGACAGTGTACCGTGGAAATTTTTTCCGACACCTTTCTGCATTACAAACGGCCTGATTATTTATCCTTTTTTCAGGCTGTCGTCCGAATTCGCACAAACCGACGGGTACTATCTCCTTCTGAGGCTTATCACGTACGCGATGATCCTCTTCTGGCTGATCCTTGTGACGCTGATCCCGAAAAAAGCGAAATGGAGAAAAGTCGCGCTAATCGTTTACACAGTACTTCTTTCGTATGAAGGCATTTGTTCATTCCGGACAAAATGCTATACACTGTTGTGGGACTTCGCCCTTGTCGCGATAACAATCCTGATACTTGTCCTTGAAAAGAAAGACGCAGACGTTAAAAGCTTAAATAAAAGCCCGCATTAAAAAGTTTTTTTGCCTTTCCTCTTGACAAACACGCAAGAAAATGGTATAATTATCTGGCTACGGAGAAGTACCCAAGGGGTTAAGGGGGCAGTTTGCTAAACTGTTAGGTCGGGTTACCGGCGCAAGGGTTCGATCCCCTTCTTCTCCGCCAGAAATTCCCGCCGGAAATCGGCGGGATTTCTTTGTAAGAAAGGATGATAAAATGACTGTACGTGACAAACTGTGGCTGTTCGCAAGCCGTGCCCACGACGACGATATCTGGCTGGGCAAATCAAGGGCTGACCGCTTTACGCCGTGGTCGCGCATAACTCCAGCCGAAGGCGCGCTGATGCTTGACGTTCCGAACGTAATCATGGTCGGCTCTGACGGCGACCCCGCCCCGTATTCGGCAGAGGCGTACGGATATATGGAAAGCTTCTGCCGCATGAAAAACGTAGTTTGGAGCGTTTCGGGTTCCGCCGGCTTCCGGGCCGGAAATGAGGAAAAATTCATCTGCTCGCTGGCAGAAAAATATCCGAACGTGACGGGAGCATTTGCCGATGATTTCATAGACGAAACGTCTGATCCCGTAAAAAGGACGAAGCAGCTTGAAACCGTGCGCGCGATACGCCGTCAGCTTGACGAAGCGCCTCGGCCTCTCTCAATGTGGCTGACCATGTACACAAGAAACGTCTTCACCGCCGACACGGAGACGTGCGGACTCTTCGACTGTCTGTCGCTCTGGACATGGTCTTATAAGGATCTCGACAAACTCGAGGAAAATTACCGCGCGTGGGAGGAAAGATTCCCGAAGCAGAAAAAATATCTCGGCGTGTATATTTACGATTATCCGTCCGGACTTCCCGTCCCGAACGAATATATGGAGAAACAATGCACCTTCGGACTGACAGCGTTAAAAGAAGGACGCGCCGACGGCATAATCTTCCTTACCAACTGCGTGATGGGCGTTGGACTTCCGAGCGAGTACTGGCTGAGAAGCTGGATCGACAGCGTGAAAAACACAGAACTGTAATTACCGCGTTCAAAACGGCGTGCGGAGCTCACGCCGTTTTATTATGGTAGATTAGTTGTTGAACTTCGTCTAACGGATTA
>JAFZTO010000012.1 GCA_017618795.1 Clostridia bacterium
ATGCGTCTTTCCCTCGATTCGTCCGTTAAAAACGCTATAAATGACGATATTTCCGAAAAAATAGAATATTACGGCGGTAAAAGGGCCCTGAATAATGAGCTTGCAAATATAAATCTCGACGTAGGAACTTTAAAAAGCATATACATCATGGAACAAAAGTACAGCGCTGTGTATGAAAAGCTCACTGGCGACGGAGGTTTGATAGAGCCGACCGCTGATGAAGTTGCCGCATACTACGCAGAAAACTACAGCAGGATAAAGTATATCGTGTTTTACACTACCGCACTTATTACAGACGACGGAGGCAATCAGATCTACGACGACGCAGGCAGGCCGGTTACGGCGGAAATGAGTGACACTGAACTTGCCGAAAAGGAAGAAAAGATAAGCGAGTGCATCAGCCGCATCGGGAACGGGGAAGACTTCGACGGTCTGGCCGCGGAGTATTCCGAGTATGACACTTCCGCTTATAAAAACGGCTTTTACATATCCTTTAACGAGGTAAACACATGGGGAGAGGAAATAATCACCGGAGCAAACGCTGCTGATGACAACTCTGTTTTCCGCGTCAACGAGGATTACGCCGTCTATATAGTAAAAAAACTGCCTCTTACGCCGCTCGGCGAGCTTGACGACAGCGATATTTCCCAGCTTTCGCTGCTGAACACGTATGTAAAGCGTGAAAAAGCGGAGGAGTATTTCGCTGCTCTTCGCCCGTCGATTGCGGTTGATGAGGGAGCGCTTGCCGGATATTCTCTTTCCGATGTTAAAACCAATCCGTATTACGGATTTTGAATAAAAAACGGCTGCGGCCGTTTTTTTGATGTTTTTCGGCGGTTTTGGCTTTGTGCTCTTGATTTATGGGGTATTTTATGGTAAAATATTATATGATACTGTAACGTGGAGAAGTCTTTCTTCGCGCCTGTGGAGGTTTAAATGGCTACCGAATTCGAGTTTAATTTTTCATCTTTGGTTAACCATCTGAAAAACATATCGTTTATCGATATTATCGATATTATCCTTGTGACGGCGCTGTTCTATCTTGTTTATGCGTTCATACGCGACAGAAGGGCGGGCAAACTCGCCGCCGGTATTCTCGTTTTTCTTGGCATAATGGTGCTGAGCAACGTGATAGGGCTGAAGACCATGTCGTATATTTTCGCGAATTTCTTCCAGATAGGCTTTATCGCCCTTGTTGTTGTTTTTCAGCCGGAGCTGCGTTCCGCGCTTGAAAAAATGGGTACCGAGCCTTTGAAGGGACTGAAAACGATAGGTGACGGCCGCAGCCGCAACGAAAGGGAAATAACGCAGGCAATCGACAGTATCTGCGACGCGTGCAGGACAATGTCCGAGATCAGGACCGGAGCGCTTATAGTTATTGAAAGGGGCACCAATCTTGACAATATCGTTCACGGCGGAACTACGGTTAACGCGGATATTTCATCCCCGATCATTCTGAATATTTTTTATGAAGGCTCGCCGTTGCATGACGGGGCGGTAATCATTCGCGACTGGCGCATTTCGCGTGCCGCAGTCAGGCTTCCGCTTTCGGAAAACGACGCACTGCTCGGGAATCTCGGCACACGTCATCACGCCGCTCTAGGTATCAGCGAAGAGAGCGATTCGGTCGTTATCGTTGTGTCGGAGCAGACCGGCATCATATCGCTCGCGGTTGACGGAAAAATTAAAAGGCGCCTTTCTCCGGAGACGCTGCGCACGGAACTTAACGGCATGTTCGAACTGACAAGGAAAAGCAAAAGAAAGGCGGAGGAGCAGGCATGAGCGAAAAAAAGGTAAAAAACGTCAGATCCTTTATCGGAAATGTAACAGCGGCCGTAATCTGCGTGCTGGCTGCTTTGTTTCTCTGGTATTTTGTTTCCGAAAACGACACGGCCCAGTTTGAAACCACCGTTTCAGGAGTTCCCGTGACTATAAAAAACGAAAGCAATCTGTCCGTGCTTTCCGGAGATGATCTGACGGTTGACGTTACGGTCTCCGGCAGGCGGTCTGTTATAAATTCAATAACCCGGGACAGCATTTCGGCCTTTACGACGGTGGCCGGCGGTACAGGAGCGGGGAAAAACAAGCTGAACGTTGAATGCGATCTTCCCGACGGCGTATCTCTTGTTTCACTGTCGTCAGCTACGGTTACGGTGTATCTTGACAACACGACAACCGCCTCCGTTCCCGTCAGGGTTGCCGTCAGGGACGTTATAATCGACACGGGGTACGAGCTTGGCACGGCACAGAGCGAGCTGTCTTCCGTATGGGTGACGGGTCCCGAAACAATTGTCAATACGGTTGCGGAGGCCAGGCTGACGGTATCGCTCGGACGCGTTACCAAGACTGTTAACTGCAGCGGCTCGATAGTTCTTTTTGACGCTTCAGGCACAGAGATTGTCAACCCTTATATCACAACCAGCGCTTCGACGGTCAGCGCGACAATCCCCGTTACGAAGACGAGGGAAGTGCCTGTCGATGTGTCTTTTGTTCACGGGATTTTTACCCTTGAAAACTGCGACGTAACGATAAGTCCGTCTGTAATCAAGGTCAAGGGCGACGCCGACGCGGTTGACAGAGTGACGGTACAGTACAGAATTGACGAAAAAACGCTTGAGATCCCCGCAGACGGAAAGGCAGAAAGACGGATTACCGTCAGTCTTCCCGCCGGAGTGACCAACGTAAGCGGCACCGAAGAGATTGTAGTAACGATTGAGCCGGCAGGGATAAGCACAAGGACTTTTACCGTCCAGGTGCAGTCTGCGAATATGACCAATGTTCCCGACGGTCTGTCTGTCGTCGGATCATATACGCTG
>JAFZTO010000112.1 GCA_017618795.1 Clostridia bacterium
ACTGAAGCGACGGCGAATAAGCCAGATGCAGAGTGATAAGCACCTCCGCACCATTGTTTTCGAAATTCCTGATTGCAGACCTGAATTCTTCCTCAAGACGACACGGAGAGGACGTTAAGACTTCAAGGCCGCATTCTGACAGCCAGTCCGTTATTTCTTTGTGAAAGGCCTCTATTCTCGGTCTCATCCATATCAGATATTCATCATAAAGCTTTACATACAGCGGCAGGAGGCCGACTTTCACTTTTTTCATTATTTCATTTTCCTTTCATTTATCCAATAATAACATTGATTGATTTGCTGATAACACCGTTTGACACGACCACTAAAGCCGTATCGCCAAGTTTTGCCTCAGGTGAGGCTTTTATAAGGCCGTATCTGTCGATTGTGCATACGCCTGTATCCAACGACTCGAAAGACAGCACTTTTCCCTCCGAATAGAGCGGAAGCACTATTGCCGATATTTGCCTCGTCTCAAAAAGAAATACTTTTACAGTCGAATCGGCGTCAAGTGTTGTTCCGTCATAATCCATTATTCTTATATCTTTCGGATCGCAGACAGAACTTTCTGTCATTTTTTTAAAAAGATTATATGCGGAATCTCTGCCGAGCGCGTTATATCCGATCTGGTCATAATGAATGTTGTTGCAGCCGAGATAACCCCAGCCGGAAGCACCTATGTCCGAATACGTGTCTGTGCGCCCAATTTCTGTCTCAAGCGTCACTATGCCAATGTTTCCGCTACCGGAATAATTGAGTGCAAACTGAGCAATTCTTGGTGGAACAAGATCCGTCAACTGCTCGGACTTTCTATTCTGTCCTGACGAAACGGACATCATGGAGCGCACCGGGAGAATCGCCATGTACTCCAGGCCAATCGAGTTTTCAAAACCCCGATACATATCCAGAAAAAGAGTATAGTACTCATCCGCGGTTATGAGTTTCAGCCCCTTTGGAACACGCGGATCGTTAACATTGTACCAGTCGCCAACATATGCGTAGTCAGCCATGCCGTTTTTGTTCCAGTAGAACGTTTCCGGACTGTAGAGATACTCCTCGCAGGTTTCCCCTTGAAGCCAAAAAGCAAAAACATGATTAAGAGTGTAGCATGATTCCGGTTTCTCAAGTTCTGACCTGTAACTTGTGAATTTCCCGACCGTTTCCCAATAGCAGTCGATACCGAAACATTTCAGGTCGCCGTCAGGCGTCCACGCTTCAATCGGCATGCTTCCAAGTGCTGTCTGAAGCATGAGCGTCTTTTCACCTGTCAGCCGATACCATTCCTTGCCAAGCGACGGAGAAAAGCCGTTACGCCCCGACGAAAGATCATACCACCCCGAATAAAACACGTCATCATAACTGTTTCCGATATCGTCGCAGTAAACAGTCCCGGGCGCGGGGCAGTCACAAAGAGACTTCTGCCCCGCAAAATACGTTTCCTTGTCGGTCCCTTCAGGAACATCGTGATATCCGTACGCGTTGCTCTGCCCGATTATCAGAAAAATATTCAGTGGTGCTTTTATCACTTTGTCAACTGTTAAGCTATCAATAACGGTTCCGTCCAGAGACGCGGTTACGGTAACAGGCCTGTCTGAAAGGGCTTTAGCGACAACAGTTCCGTATTCGTCAACCGACAGAACACCGCTGTCCGTCGAGAAATACTCAATATTCTCGCCATCTTCAGCCTTGTAATCAGGTACAAACGAGTACCTGTCATCATACTGGAGCACAAAACCGCGCGAGATATCCTTGACAAAATTAATATAATATGTCTTGTCGCCTGCAATAACAGTAGCCTTTCCGCTTTTTCCCGAATCAGGAATAAACGCCTGAAACACTCGCCAGTTGCCGTCGCCCTCTACGCTTACACTCGGGACCGACGGCCTTCCGTCAGGGATCAGAACCGTGTATTCGGTTTTATCACTGCTGAAATCTATGGAAAACACGTCGCTGACAAATATGTTTCTGATTTCCACTTTAGCCGTCTCCGTTTCCAATGTTTTGCCTTCCCTGCCGGTGCCATTGAAATTGCATGAGCAGAGAAGAATCAGCACAGACAGAACTGCTGTAATTAAAGCTTTCATATCAGGCAATTACAATGCTTATCGTTTTTGAAACCGTTCCGTTTGAAACGGTAAGAATGACCGTCTTGCCGATTGCCGAACCGTCAGCCGATGCCGTTAGCATACCGTATTTGTCTATTGTGCAAACGCTTGTGTCGGAAATATTGAATTGCAGTGCCGATGCGTCTGTATAAACCGGCATTGCGATTGCCGTTATCTGATGAGTTTTTCCGCTTTCAATACGTATTGTGTCGCCGTCGTTCAGAATGCTGCTGCCGTTGGAATCAAGTATCCTTATGTCCTCAGAGTTTCTGTCGGAGGCATAAAGCATACGGAAGGTATTGCATGCCGCATCCTTCCCTATTGCATTATACCCTATCTGCTGATAATGGATATTGTTGCAACCCAAATAGCCCCAGCCCTGCGCGTCCTTGTCGGAATAAGCTTCCGTTCTGCCAATCTCGGTCTCAAGCGTGACAATGGCTATATTTCCGTTATCGGTGTAATTAAGCGCAAACTGCGCGGCTCTTGGAGCGACAAGATCGACAAGCTGCTCGGTTTTGAGGTTTTCCTTTGAACTCACGGATTTCATTGATCGCACTGGAAGAATGCCCATAAACTCAAGCCCGATATCCTTGACAAACCCATCGTACATTTCCATAAAGTAACTGTAGTACGTATCGGCGTTCATAGGCGGATTCGATTTTGTCACGGCGACCCAGTCCCCCCGGTATTTACGGTTCCCGTCCCATTTGAATTCAGCAGGACTGTAATTATATTCCTGGCAGGTTTCGCCCTGCAGCCAGTATGCGAACACTCTGTTCAGCGTGAACATGGAATCATCGGCACTAAAAAGGCCGACATAATAACTGAACCTTTCTTTTGTGATGCCGTAAAGATCGAGACTGTAGAACAAAAGGTTTTCATCCGGCGTCCACGCCTCGATCGGCGAACTGCCGACCGCGGTTTTAAGCATCAGCGTTTTTTCACCTGTCCGCGCATACCATTCCTTGCCGAGCGCGGGGAAGAAGCCGCTAAAACCTTTTTTCTTGCTTGACGTAAGATCGACCATGCCGGAAAACTTGTACGTATCGTATGATGTCGAAATTTCATCCGCCCACACGGTTCCTTCTAAGGGCTTATCATATTTTTCGCGCTGGGTGCGGAAATACTTAGCCTGCGACTCGCCTTCGGGAAGGTCGTGCCATCCGAAAGCGTTGCTCTGACCGATTATGAGAAAAATATTTATCGGTGCCTTTATCACTTTGTCGACCGTCAGACTGTCGACCTCGTTTCCACCGATTTTTGCTGTCAGTATGACAGGCTGATCCGAAATGCCGACCGCTTCGGCATAACCGTCAGAATCTATTTTAATCACATCAGGCGCGGAACTTGAAAACTCGAATTTTTCACCGCTCTGCTTCTTATAACCGGGCTTGAATCTTATAACGTCCGCATACTGCAGATAATACCCCATTGAAGCGTCCTTGATGAATGTAACCCGGTATTCTCCTGTTTGCCCGTCTTTTTCGCATCTGATGACGGCGGTCCCGTTTTTTTCTCCGTCCGCGATCACAGCCTGTGTTACAGAAACCTCACTGTCTCCCTGAGCGGTCACGCGCGGAATCGTCGGTCTTCCGTCGGGAATAAGGACAGTATATTCTGTTATTCTAGGGTCAAAATCAATGCTGTAACCTTCTGCAGTGATCGATGTCAGTTCGGGAGACCGGACCGTTACGGCGTCAGACTCCGTCCCATCCGTTTTTTTGCTGCCTCCCGCGCAGCCGGAAAAACAGGAAAAAGCAAAAACAGAAACAATTATAAAAGAGATAATCCTGTATTTCATATCATTTCATTTGAAGTTTTCAGTGACAAACGCAAAAACCTCGTCAAATTTCGTCTGCAGCTTGGGCCCGTATTTTGCCGCCCAGCTTGCGATGTTTGTCGATTTGGTCTTTACAAGATTGTAAAGAGGAATATATGATGAAAATGTTCCGAAGGCTATGCCGGGATCGTAAATCACGTTTTCAAAAATAAGATCAAGCATTGCCTTTGATTCCTCGTCCCTTGTGTTTCTGACAGACAGAACCACCTCGTAATACGTCGGGTAAACGAGCTTGCCGCTCAGAGCGCAAAGCGCCTCTGTAATCGCTCCGGTCCTCGACGGATCCGACGCCGTAGTCGGGAGCGAACAACTGAGTCCCCACTGGTCGTTCGTCGTGCAGTATTTTTCCTGATTTTCGTCCCATTTCGGCCACGGAATAATTCCGTAATCGGATTTTTCGTTTCTGAACTCGTCTCCGGCGCCAAGACCGTCAAAGTGGAACAGCGCTCTGTCCTCAAAGAAAATCGGAATTCCCTTGCTTTCATATATGTAGTCGTACGGTTCGCAGTATGTCCGCCCCTCGCCGTTTATAAGGTCGTAAGCGAACTGAACGATGTCTGCAAATTTGTTTGTGCTTACATTAAGTTGGAAACCGTCATCTTCGGTTGTCAGGACGGTCACGTAGTTGGCGGCAATGCCTATTTCATACGTCGCGCCGTAATAGCACATGGTCGCACCGTACTGGTCTGTCTCATCAAAAACCCCGTCGTTGTTCAGATCCCTGTTAAGAGGCTTTATCAGGTTCAGCATTTTATTGAACGTCCATGTGTTGTCCCATACTGAGTCATACAGGTTTTCTATCCTGTTGTCCTCAGCAACAACAGTGTTGAAGAACACGACCTGAGTCGACATCATGGACGGCCAGTTAATATCCCCTTGAAGCAGAAAGTATTTTCCGGCTATAGAAAGGTTAGATATCGAACTGTCATTCCAGTATACCCTGTCGGTATCGACATAATCAACGTTGTTCCACGGCATTGCGTATCCCGTGGAGATCCAGCTCAGCCCCGAGAAAGTGAAAGCGATAAACGCAAGATCCATAGAATCGTCGCCGCTCTGGGCCGCCTGCTGGAGAAACGACGTCTGAGTGTCGGAATTGCCGGCGCAGTATCCGGAGAGAGTTATGGAAAACCTTTCTTCAATCTGCCGGTTCCGTTTCCAGATGGAATCGTCTATTGCCGAAACGACCGCGCCCTCTTCAACGATCTGCAGGTCCATGCCGTGATCGGCGGGATTGGGGAAACACATGACGAAATCGTAGCCGTCGTATTTCAGGTTTTTCGGGACGGCGTCGGCATACGGGTCCGTGTCCGCATTTCCGGGTGACCCTGTCCCCGATGTTTGTACGTTGCCTCCTCCGGACGCACAGGCAACAGAAAAAGCAAGCAGCATTACAGCCGCGAGAAATAATGCTATTTTTTTCATTATAATATTTTCCTGCCGTTTATAAGGCGGTATTTGTCTCTTTTGCGGAGACGTGTGCGGG
>JAFZTO010000113.1 GCA_017618795.1 Clostridia bacterium
ACCGTCAAGGTAACGGCCGGAGACAAAACCGTCGTTTTCACGGTGAAGACCGACAAGTCGTCGCTCGGGGACGCCCTTAAGGAGCACGGCCTCGCTGAGGGCGAGGGCGGTCTTTACAACAAGGTAAACGGCATGACCGCCGACTGGAACGCTGACCAGTCTTACTGGGCGTTCTACATAGGCGGCGATTACGCTCCCGTAGGTCTTGACGACGCGGCGCCCGCCGAAGGCGTGGAGTATTCTCTCGTTTACACGAAGGGCTGATTTGCTTACTGAAAAGAAGCCGAAAAAAAGGCTTGCCACGCTGAAGATCGTTCTGTTCCCTGTTCTGGGGGCGCTGATGTTCTGCTCAAAGCTCATAATGGAACCTCTGCCGAACATACATCCGCTCGCCCTGCTCACGGTCACGTACACGGTCGTTTTCGGAGCCGAGGCGCTCATCCCGATATACATCTACGTGGTGCTTGTCGGGATATACGCGGGGTTTAATCTTTGGTGGTTTCCGCATCTGTATATATGGCTCCCGCTCTGGGGGGTCGCTATGCTGCTGCCCAAAAAGATGGAGGCGAGCGCCGCAGTGCTGGTGTATGCGACGGTGTGCTGTCTTCACGGACTGATATACGGCACGCTTTATTCGCCGTGGCAGGCCATAGCCTTTCACCTGAGTTTCAAGGCCACCCTTGCGTGGATTGCGGCGGGCTTTCCGTGGGACGTGGTGCACGCCGTCGGCAACTTCTTTATGGGAATGCTTGTTTTCCCGCTTTCTACTTTGATAAAAAACCTTCTCAAAACAACCCCGCAGACCTGAACGGTTTGCGGGATTTTTATTTTGTATATTGACAATTCGGCGAAAATGGTGTATAATATATACAGATTCGTTTGATAAACATAAACTGTCGTTAAATCGGTTTTGCAAGGGGGGGTATCCGGATTGAAAAAATTTTTGGTTACCCTGCTTGTTCTTTCAATTCTTTTTATCTCCTCATGTTCTGAAAAAACGGATTCTATACCTGAGAAAAAAGAACGCCTTTTTTTCAACAAATACGCCTATTTTTTATCCAATGACGGCTGGTCTTATTGCTTTAAATATCAATATTTTACAGACGGCAGGGAAGGCAGAGAACTTGTACCTTACGCTTTTAATTCGATTAATTTCAGATACGCTTACAGCAGACAGATAATGGACGACCCAGATGCGGCACAACCCATTCTGAAAATGCAGGTTATGGGGGATGAGGGCTGCGACCCTGCGCTACTGCGTGACATGCGTAAGATCGCCGCTCTGCTCTGCTATAACATGGACGAAAGACCGACGGTTGACGAACTGCTCGCGACCGACAGAAACTCTCTGTCCTTTGAGGTTCTTGACGGAGATATTTTTTTCGACCTTATGACGCAGGCGTTAACTGAACCTCAGCGTGAATATTCGGATAAGTACGTTGAGTTTCCGTCGTACGCCATGCTCGCTGAGCCTGCGTTTACCGACGGCTACAAATTCCAGATAGGCTTCAGAACCGGGAACGGGTACGTGGACGTGCTGTATATCGACGTGCTTTATCAGACCGGTGAAAGGTTCAATCAGTACGTTCAGCTGTCGGACATAATCGAAAAGGGCGACCCGACCGACGGGCAGAGGCAGCTCTGGGAGCTCGTGCGAAAAATAACCGGCGACGTATTGGAGAACAATGATTTCACGTACGGGATAAACCAATATAAAAACACCGTCGTTGACAATGTTAATATGAAACGGCTCGCGGATTTTATTTCGGACATCAGCCGCCAGTCATACAATAAATATATGTGATAACAGCGGGGGAGGAGGCCGGAACGTCCTCCCCTTTTTGTTTAAAAAATGATTAAACTTGAAAACGTAACAAAAGAATATCCCGGTATGCCTCCGATCACGTTTGACTGCGAGTTCGGTGAGCGCGGCTTTTACGCCGTCATGGGGCAGAGCGGATGCGGAAAAACCACCCTGCTCAATATCCTTGCCGGGCTTATCCCATTCGACGGCGGAAGGGTCCTTTACGGCGGAAAGGAATATCTCCGCTGTTTCGACGGGCTGAACGGGTACGATTACATAACCCAGGACAGCTATTTCCTTGATTCTCTTACCGTTTACGAAAATCTGAATGCAGTGAGGGACGACCCGGAGCTTATAAGCGGCACTCTGTCGCGGTTCGGACTTGAAGCTCTGAAGGATTCGTTTCCACCGAGGCTTTCCGGAGGAGAAAGGCAGAGGCTGGCGCTTGCAAGGGCGGTGCTGTCCGGCAGTCAGGTGATTTTTCTGGACGAGCCGACCGCCTCGCTTGACGGGGCGAACAGAACGGCGGTGTTCGGACTGCTGAAGGGAATATCAGAGACCGGACTTGTAATATGCGCGACCCACGACGGACAGGCCGCGGAATATGCTGACAATGTCGTTCGCCTCGACAAGGCGCGCGAGGGGCAAAGCGTAAATCCCGCTCCGCGCGAAGAGCGTTTCAACTCGGTCGCACGTACCGCCGGGCGAGGCGGCTCGGCGTATAATTACGTAAAAAAATGGTACGCAAGCGCGAAATATCTGCGAAGAGCGGGGAAATGGTTTGCCGTTATAATGACGGCTGTTTTCTGCGTCTGTATGCTTGTAGATCTGCCGTCGAACAAGCTCAGCTCAACGATGGACACTCTTTATGCGGTGAACTATCTGAAACTGAGCACAAGAGAAAAGGTCACCGTCGCCGATCTTCCGGAGAACGAAAGAATAAAGGCGTTCAACATCGTGTATTCGGAATCGGTGCCGGGACCAGCAGAGCCGGAGGACGGAATATCCGGTTCGTCCCCGGGTCATCAGCTTGTCGCTATTTTCATTCCCGACGACCCTGCGGTCTTCAGGCATTCGGGCAGCCTTGAATGCGGGACCTTTTTCACCGGCAAGAATCAGGTTATGCTCTCGTACGAATACGCCGAAAACGTTTCACCGGGGGATCACGCCGCGCTTGTCGGCACGGTGATCGGCGAGAATCTTTACGGGACCGGGAACGTCAGCCTTGAGGTGGCCGGCGTCTTCAGAAAGATGAACGAAAACGAGCAATACTATTTCGGCGGCCTCGGCGCACGGACGGGACACTATTTTATCAATTACAAGGTGATAGAGCCGTTTGACGGCGATCCGGATTTCTGCTTTGAAAACGGTCAGCGCGCCTACAATCTTTTCTTTAAGAATTACAGGGAGGCGGCAAGCTATCTTAAAAGAAACGGCGAGTTTTTCCGTGAGCGGGACTGGGATCTGATGTTCGACTATTCGCTTTCTTCAGGCGGATATTACGACCTGTTTACCGCGCTGTGCGCCGTTCTTCTCCCGCTGTCGTTTATTGCCGTTCTGCTCGCGGTTATCTTCAGCACGACAACGTTTAAAACAGAACTGATCTATAACGGCTCGTTTCTGCCCGTTCTGAACTACCTCGGTTATTCGGAAAAACAGCTGAGAAAGGACTTCGTCGCATTCCGCATGAGGCGTGCGGCGATAACGGTCGCGATTTCGCTTTCGGTTTCCGCGGTTCTGGCTTTGTTATTCAACATGGTAAACCGCTCGGCGGTAATCATTCCGTTTCAGGTATTTACTTTCAACCCCGTCGTGCTGGCCTGCGCAGTGCTGATAATCCTACTTTCGGTTTTCGTTGCCGCGCTGTCCGCCATGCGTGTCGTGAACGGAAGGACCTGGTATTCGAACCTAACCGAAGAGAGGGATCTGCTGTGAAGATAACGCTTGAAAATATTTCAAAATCATACGACCGCCCCGTCCTGTGCGGAATAAACTGTGTTTTTGAAACGGGAAAGCTGTACGTAATAAAAGGGGTGAGCGGGTGCGGAAAATCCACTCTGCTTAATATCATCGGTGGCGTTCAGCCGAATTACGAAGGCCGGATAACGGCGGACGGTCAGGAAAACTTCACGTGCGCATACGTATTTCAGAAAAGTCTGCTTGTCGGGTCGCTTACCGTTACAGACAATCTGAGGCTTGTGTGCGGGCACGACGAAGCGATCAGAAAAGCGGCGCAGGACGTCGGCATAGCCCACCTTCTTGACCGTTATCCGTCCTGCCTGTCCGGCGGAGAGCGCTCCCGCGCATCGGTTGCCAGAGCCCTGCTGATACCGTCGGACGTTGTTCTCGCCGACGAGCCTACTGCGTCGCTCGACGCGGATAATTCCGCGCGTATCGCGCGTCTGCTGAAGGAGATCGCGGCGGAAAAAGCGGTGATAGTCGCCACGCACGGAGACTGCTTCGACTGTCTTGCGGACGAGATAATCAGCCTCGATTACGGGATTATATCCGGGATAAAAAAGTCATGCGCGGAGGACTCCGGATTATCTCCTGTGCCGGCACAAAAAAAACGGACGGTGGAAAAGCCTTCAAAAGTGCTTTCCCCGCTGAAGTACGCGCTGGGCAGAAAAAGCAAAACGTCTCTCCGCAGACTTATCCCGCTTGCGGTTGTGTTCGCGCTTCTGTTTATTATAGCCGCGGTCAGCGACAATTTCAGCAGTGAATACGAAAGCTTCGCCGTCAGCCGCAACGTGACGGACGTGGTTTTCTCGACCGTCGGCAGGCTTGAAACAATAAAGGAAAAATACGGTAACGTCAGGGTTTACTATAACTGTACCGACGAAAAGGACGGCGTGACGTATCTTCCCCTTTTCGACGAAAAGGATTCGATCTTCCGCCTTCCCGATATGATAAAGCGCGGAGCATATCCGTCGGGTCCCGATCAGGTGCTCGTCAGCGCAGCATACAGGGATACGCATCCGGAAACGGAGCCGGGGAGCGAGATCACGTACCGCGGGAAAAGGTTCACGGTAAGCGGAGTCCTTTACCCGACCGATCCCGCTCCGGTCGAAGGAAGGAACGAAAAGTTCGTATCTTTTTACAGACTGACGCCGTATTACCGTGAAACGCTTTCCTCCCCGGCCGTGCTCGTTTTTTACGACGAGCTTATTGCTCTCAATCCCGGCGTTCACTCCGATCCGGAGGAGACGGTCGCGTTTTCGTACCCGGAGCTTATGAAAAACAAAACGGTCGCAGAGGACATAAAACGTATAAACGGGTCTGTCAACCAGTTTTACATCGATATGGCGGAGCTCGGGCAGACCGTAAAAAACGTTTCAGTCATCGTGTTCGGCGTCTATATCATCTGTTTTGCTATTTCGTGTATTTTCATTAAATCGAATATAAATATCGAACTTTTTCTTAGAAGAAAGGAGTTCGGGTATCTTCAGATATTCGGCGTCGCTAAAAAATGGCTGAAAAAGGCGGTGCTGTCGGAATACGCCGCTTCATTTTTGCTCTCTGTCGCGCTCGGCCTCTGCTTGGCTGCGGTTGTGTGCACGGCATATTCCGCAATCGTCGGACGGTTTGTTTTTGCCGGGCCCGTGTCGGTCATGGCCGTAACGGCCGGATCGCTTGTCATTTATATTCCCGCCGTCTTTTCTTCCGTGCGGAGAAGCCTGAAAACTCCGATTATTTCACTGATAACTTAATTTTTTCGAATTTTTAATAATTGTTAACCTGCCGTGTATCCTGCGTTCATAATTCCGTGTTATAATAATTCTGTCGGAGGGTGAAATGGGAAAAATCAGGGCCTTTTTCGGCAGATTGTTTGCCGGCAGATACGGGCTTGACAGCCTGGGGAAATTCAATATCATCGCGATACTGCTGTTTCTGATATTGCTGAACATCGGTTACGCGGTAAAAAACAACGTGTTCGTGTGGGTTGTCAGGATCATTTACATCCTGCTGATCATGCTGTTTTTCTTCCGTGCGCTCTCAAAAAATCACGTAAAAAGGGCGCTTGAAAATCAGAAATACCTCGGCGTGAAATCACGGATAACGGGATGGTTCAGGCTTCAGAAGCAGCGCTTCAGGGACCGCAAAACTCACATTTACAGAAAATGCCCGTACTGCAGGGCGGTTCTGCGTCTGAAGAGAATAAAGGGAAAGCACCGCGCGGCCTGCCCGAAGTGCGGAGCCTCGTTTGAGGTAAACGTCAGATAGACAACGTATAATTTAAAATCGCGGCATACGTTCTGTACCGCGATTTTTGATTTTTTCCATTCGGCCTGCCGGTTGCTGAGCGTTATTCCGGCATCGCATAACTAACGGATGAAAAAAGCGCTACTACGTATTGACTTTTCCCCGAAAAAATGGTATAATAATTTAATTATAGGAATAGAAACGGAGGGATACGATATGTTTGCCGATACGGCCTCAAAAAAGGAAATAACGTATCTAACCCTTACGGAGGTCATGTTGCTCGGCGTGATGCTGGCCGTTTTTCTCGCAATCGGGAGATTTTCGCTTCCCGTGCTCATCGGCGGTATTGTCGGGACGTGCGTTTCGCTCGGAAATTTTGTGCTTATGTGCCTGACGCTCGGAAAAGCGGTGAAGGACGAGGACGACAGCCACCGTACGACGTTTCTGCGCATGTCGCAGTCCTTGCGTATGCTCGGGATGTTCGTGATAGTGCTGATCGCGCTGCTTGTTCTGAAAACAAACGTTATTTCCACCCTTCTCCCGCTGCTGTTCCCGCGCCTTTACGCTATTTTTCGCAATTTCCAGCTGAGAAAGGAGGAAAAAAAGATTGCAGAACAGCATTCAGAGCCGGAATCCGGACAGGACGACGGCGAAGAAACCGAATAAATTCGTTGACTTCCTCCTTGTTCTCATGATGATACTCCCGTTTGCCGGATGCATAGCGCTGAAGGTGCTGTTCGGGAATCCCGGAAAGGGTATAAACGTCACCGGGGCGCAGATCTATTTCACGGTTAAGATGCCGCTTCAGGATATGTATATAACCGAGGGCACCGCGGTTTCGGCGGCGGTTGTCATAGCGCTTTTTGCGCTCGTGCTGCTTCTGACGCGTGGCCTCAGGCGCGATCCGGATACAAAGCGCCAGCTTGTTGCCGAATTTATCGTGGAGAAATGCGACGCTTTTGTTGAGGACAACATGGGCAGGGGCTTTCTGGGTTTTTCGCCTTTTGTCGCGGCAGTAATGGCTCTCTCGGCTTTTTCCAGCCTTTCAAGTCTGCTCGGACTATATCCTCCCACCTCCGACATCAGCATAGTTGCCGGATGGGCAGTCGTGTCGTTCTCTCTGATCACTTTCTACAAACTCAGGGGCGGGGCGTGGAACTATTTCAGAGGTTTCTTCGAACCCATACCTCTGTTTGCTCCTATGAATGTGATAAGCGAGCTCTCTACTCCGGTCTCGATGGCATTCCGTCATTACGGAAACGTTTTGTCGGGATATGTGGTGTCGACTCTAGTGGCGGCGGGTCTTTCGTCGGTTTCGGCCGCATTGCTCAGGATGCTGCCCGGAGCGATTGCCTCGTTTCCGTTGCTGCGGATAGGGATTCCGGCCGTGCTTTCGATTTATTTTGACGTGTTCAGCGGCATCATGCAGGCGTTCATTTTCGCCGTCCTCACCATTCTCAACGTCAAAAACGGTTTTCCTGAGGAGGAGTATGAGCGCCGGATGAGAAAAAAGCAGGCCCGCCGCCTCGAAAGAGAGGGGAAAAAGCGACCCGAACGCGAAAAAAACGCGGCGTAAAAAAAGGTTTTCAGCTCTTTTCAACAAAAAGGGCAATATATAAAACAGATTGCAAAAGGAAGAAAGAAAATGACAGCACTTGCAATAGGAATTATAATCGGCTGCTGCGCGCTGGGCGCGGGAATAGCCATGATAGCGGGCATAGGCCCCGGAATCGGCGAGGGTTACGCCGTCGGCAAGGCGTGCGAGGCTATAGGCCGTCAGCCTGAGGCAAAGGGCGCCGTGACGAGCACCATGATAATGGGCTGCGCAATCGCGGAGACAACTGGTATTTACGCTCTCGTTATCGCAATATTGCTTATTTTCGTCGCGCCGGGACGCTTTGTCGACATTCTCACAAAGGCGGTAAGACAGATTCCGTAAAACGGACGGGGGAAACAGCCGTGGAAGTGCAGACGCTTGACGTAATATCAGTGAACGTGTGGAGCATACTCATATCGCTCTGCAATCTTTTGATATTGTATTTTATATTCAAAAAGCTGCTTTTCGGCCGTGTTAAAAAGATAATGTCGGAAAGAAAACAGGCGGTGCAGACCGTCTACGACGATGCCACCCGCGCCCGTGAAGAAGCGGAAAACGACCGTGAGCTGTACAAAAGCAGGCTGAATCAGGCGGACAACGAAGCCGACAGAATTCTGGAGGACGCCCGAATCAGAGCCCGCGCCAGAGAGAACGAGATAATCGAGGACGCAAAGCGGCGCGCCTCCGATACCATGCGCCGTGCCGACGAGAGCATAGAGCTCGACCGCAGACGCGCTGTCAACGAACTTAAGAATGAAATATCCGGGCTGTCGATCGACATAGCGGAAAAGGTGATCGAAAAGGAGATCGATCCGGACGATCACAGACGGCTTATCGACGGTTTTATTGACAGCATCCGGGACGGTGAAAAGTAATGGCCGGTGTTACTGGAGAATATGCTTCGGCTCTGTATGCTCTTTCCGAGGAGGAAGGCCTGGAGCCGGTGATACTCGGCGAAGCAAGGCAGCTTCTGCCGGTATTTGAAGACAATCCGGAACTGCTTGCCCTCCTCAGATCCCCTGCGATTCCCAAAGACGAGCGAGTCGGGCTGCTTGACAGGATCTTTGGCGACAGGCTCCATCCGTATACGCTTTCGTGTATGCAGCTTATGGTAAAAAAGGGCAGGGGCGGGCTCATACCCGAGGTGATGAAGGAGTATATAAAACTCTGGTACCGGAATTCGGGAATAGCCATTGCTGAAATAACGTCCGCCGTCCCGCTTGACGAGAAGCAGAAGGAAAGACTTCATTTTGCTCTTGAGAAAAAGACCGGGCGGGATGTTGAAACGCGGTTTACCGTCGATCCGTCGGTGATAGGCGGGGTGTCGGTTAAAATCGACGGCAAACTTTACGAGGACACCGTAAAGGGGAGAATTGAAGAAATGCGCAGGGCACTTAAAGGCAAAGTGCTCTGAAAGGATATGTTATGAACCTGAATCCAAGTGAAATCAGTAACGTAATAAAGGCGGAGATAAAGCATTTCCGCTCCAGGACGGAAGAAGCGGAGGTCGGCACGGTAATTCTGGTCGGCGACGGTATCGCACGCGCTCACGGGCTTGACAACTGCATGGCAAACGAGCTGCTGGAATTTGACGGCGGTTCTTTCGGAATGGCGCAGAATCTCGAGGAGGATTCGGTCTCCATCGCCGTGCTTTCCGACAGAGCAAACATAAGGGAGGGCACATCCGTCCGCAGGACGGGGCGCGTAGTATCCGTTCCGGTAGGGGATGGTATGCTCGGCAGGGTCGTCAACGCTCTCGGCGAGCCCATTGACGGCAACGGCATGATCTTCACGACAGAAAAACGCCCCATCGAATCAGAGGCTCCCGGCATCATAAAAAGGAAATCGGTTTCCGTTCCTCTAATTACGGGGATCAAGGCGATTGACAGCATGATACCGATCGGAAGAGGCCAGAGGGAACTTATTATAGGCGACAGACAGACGGGCAAGACCACCATAGCTGTCGACACGATCATAAATCAGCGCGACAGCGACGTAATCTGCGTTTACGTGGCCATAGGTCAGAAAAATTCAAGTGTCGCGCGCCTTGTTGAAACCCTCAAAAACGCCGACGCCATGAATTATACCGTCGTTGTCTCAGCCTCTGCGGGAGAGAGCGCTCCGCTCCAGTATATAGCCCCGTACACAGGCTGCGCAATTGCCGAATATTTTATGTCGAAGGGCAGGGACGTGCTTATAGTTTACGACGATCTGAGCAAACACGCGGTTGCGTACAGGGCTCTTTCGCTGCTCATCCGCCGCCCTCCGGGGAGGGAGGCGTATCCCGGCGACGTGTTCTATCTGCATTCAAGACTTCTTGAGCGCGCCGCGCGCGTCGCTCCGGAATACGGAGGTGGAAGCATCACCGCATTGCCAATAATTGAAACGCAGGCCGGCGACGTTTCCGCCTATATTCCGACAAACGTAATATCAATAACCGACGGGCAGATATATCTTGAAACAGAGCTGTTCCATTCCGGAATCGTTCCTGCGGTGAACCCCGGCATTTCCGTCAGCCGCGTGGGAGGCGCCGCGCAGCTCAAGGGCATGAAAAAGGTTTCCGGTCCGCTGAAACTGCTGTATTCGCAGTACAGAGAGCTGCAGACTTTTGCGCAGTTCGGTTCCGATCTTGACGCCGACACGGTTTCAAGGCTGGCACAGGGCGAGCGCATTGTCGAAATGCTCAAGCAGGACAAAACGCATCCGGTGCGCATCGGCTGCCAGATAGCCATGGTATACGCGGCTGTAAACGACAAGATGAAACAGGTTCCGGTGGAAAAGGTTCGGGATTACGAGGAAAAACTGTATATCCACATGGAAAACAACTGTCCGGATCTGATTAAAAGACTTGAAAGCGGGTATTACGACGACTGCGACCGGGAGCAGCTCGGCAGCGCGGTCGACGAATTTACCAGGGAATATACGGAAGAAAACGCAAAAGATCAGGAAAGGTAAAACGGAGATAAGCGGGAATGAGCGCCGACATAAAACAGATAAAAAACAGAATAAAAAGCGTTGATTCCACTCTCCACATCACCAAGGCGATGAAGCTGATGGCTTCGTCAAAGATTCATCGCGCTGATGCCGCGTTCAGAGCATGCCGTCCCTATACTCTGCAGACAGAGGAAATAATGGGGAAGCTGCTGACTAAGGAAAACGGCAGACATCCGGCCGTTGTTCCGAAAAATCCGGACGCGCCGGAACTGTGTATAATCATTGCCGCGGATCGAGGACTTGCGGGTTCGTTTAACGGCGCGCTTTTCAGAATGCTTGACGCGTCTGAAGGCAAAGACGGTCCGGTCATCGCGATCGGAAAAAGGGCGATCGAATACGCGGGACGCGCAAAAAGAAACACGGTGCTGAAGGTTGCAAGCTCGGAAAAAATTACCTCCGGTCAGATAGAAAAGATAACGGAAATCGCGGTGAACGGATTTCTCGGCGGAGATTTTTCAAGCGTCTGCATAGCCTTCAACAGATTTAAAAACGCGCTGACGCAGTATCCGGATATCATAAAGCTGCTGCCGCTTGAAATATCATCCGGGTCGGGCTTCGTAACGGAATATGAGCCCGGTCTTGGCGAGGTACTTTCGTTTGCGCTTCCTTTCTGCGTCAGGGCGCGTGTGCGCTCCGCTATAAAGGAAAGCTATCTTTCCGAGCAGTACGCGCGCCGCAACGCAATGGATTCAGCTACCGAAAACGCACAGGAAATGATAGATTCTCTTACTCTTAAGTATAACCGCGCCCGCCAGAATACCATAACGCAGGAAATAACGGAAATCGTCGCCGGAGCCAACGCGGAGACGCAGTAGGCAAACGCGAAAGACAATATTATGCCGTCCGGAGAATCTCTCTGGCGCGGCAGTCAGTACAGATTATCGCTGAATTTTTATTCAGAAAAGCAGGGTTAAACGCATAAGGAAACCGAAAAAGATGAAAAACACACTTAACGCAGGCCGGGTGGTTCAGGTCATAGGCCCCGTCGTGGACGTACGGTTCAGTGACGGCTGCCTTCCTGCCCTGCAGAACGCCCTCGAAATTGACAATAACGGGAAACGTCTGGTCGTGGAGGTCGCACAGCACGTGGGCGACAACGTCGCGAGATGCATAGCGATGAGCAGCACGGACGGGCTCGTCAGGGGGACTGACGCTCTCGATATGGGAAGACCGATAAGCGTGCCGGTCGGCGAAAAAACGCTTGGAAGGATTTTCAATGTGCTCGGAGATCCCGTAGACGAGCAACCCGCTCCGGAGGAATGCGAAAGATGGAACATTCACCGCGAGCCGCCTTCGTATGAGGATCAGGCTTCAGCTTCGGAGATACTTGAAACGGGAATAAAGGTCATCGATCTAATCTGCCCATACGCCAAGGGCGGCAAGATCGGTCTTTTCGGCGGTGCCGGAGTCGGTAAGACAGTTCTTATAATGGAACTGATCCACAACGTTGCCAGCAATCACGGAGGGATTTCCGTTTTCACCGGAGTGGGAGAGCGTACGCGCGAAGGCAACGACCTGTACAATGAAATGAAGGAATCCGGCGTTCTTTCCAAGACCGCGCTGGTTTACGGGCAGATGAACGAGCCACCCGGGGCAAGAATGAGGGTCGGCCTGGCGGGCCTTACAATGGCCGAATATTTCAGAGACAGGGAAGGACAGGACGTACTGCTCTTTATCGACAATATTTTCCGCTTTACGCAGGCAGGTTCCGAGGTTTCGGCTCTTCTCGGCAGAATGCCGTCCGCCGTCGGTTATCAGCCGACGCTCGCGAACGAAATGGGTGCTCTGCAGGAAAGAATCACGTCGACGCGCAAGGGCTCGATAACCTCGGTTCAGGCGGTATACGTCCCTGCGGACGATCTTACCGACCCTGCGCCAGCCACCACCTTTGCCCATCTTGACGCAACGACCGTGCTTGCAAGATCGATCGCGTCACAGGGAATTTACCCCGCCGTCGATCCGCTGGCAAGCACAAGCCGTATTCTCACGCCGGACGTTGTCGGCGATGAGCATTACCGTGTGGCGAAGGAAGTCCAGAGACTTATTCAAAGGTACAACGAACTGCAGGACATTATTGCCATAATGGGCATGGACGAGCTTTCGGAGGACGACAAGATAACCGTTATGCGGGCCAGAAAAGTACAGAGGTTCCTGTCGCAGGCTCTTCACGTTTCGGAGCAGTACAACGGTTTCAGGGGGCAGTATATACAGCTTGCTGATACAGTTCGCTCGTTTGCCGAGATAATCGACGGCAAATGTGACGAACTGCCGGAGAGCGCTTTCCTTTACGCCGGAACTATAGAAGACGTGCGCAAAAAGGCACAGGAGCTTAAATAATGCATTTGTGCGTGATTTCGCCCGAAAAAATCTGCTTCGACGGAGAGGCGGAAATGATTTCCGTCAACGGTCAGGCCGGCTCTCTTTCTGTGATGGATGGTCACATCCCGCTCGTAACTCCCGTCAGGGAGGGTGATGTCAGAATATATCTGGCTGACGGCGGGGTAATAAACGCCCGTTCCGACGGCGGTCTGCTGTCTGTTGCTAAAGAAAAAACGACCTTCCTTGCGGAGGGCTTTGAGGAGGCGCAGGATGCCGTTTAAAACAGTACGCGGCGATATAACGGATTTTGAATGCGACGCAATAGTAAATGCGGCGAACGATTCCCTCCTCGGCGGAGGCGGAGTGGACGGGGCGATACACCGCGCCGCAGGTCCCGGGCTGCTCGAAGAATGCAGAACGCTTGGCGGGTGCCGTACCGGGGAGGCGAAGATCACCGGCGGCTATATGCTGCCGTGCAGATTCGTCATACATACCGTCGGCCCGGTCTGGGATGGTACCGGGCAGAGCAGGAGAGAGCTTGCCTCCTGCTACGTTAAATCGCTTGAACTGGCGGAGAAAAACGGCTGTAAAAGCGTGGCATTTCCGCTCATATCGTCAGGCGCGTACGGATGCCCGTTTGACGTCGCCTATGAGATCGCCGTAAGTACAATAACGGAATATCTCAGTAATAGTGACGGGAACGTCGTCGTTACGCTCGTTTTATACGGAAAGGAGCCCGACAGGCTGCGCGATCTTTTTCCGGAGCTTAAAAGCAGACTTTATCCGCCGAAGAAACTGCTTTCAAAATCACGAAACGCATATTCTGCCGGAAACGGCCTTTTCAGCGCCGCAAAGCTGTCAAGGAAGGACGCGGACATCTGCTTCGGCTCGGTCATGCAGGAGGCTTCTCTCGATGAATGCGCCTCGACCGGCTACCGCGATCTTGATATGCGGCTCGAGCATCTGGACGAAAGTTTTGCGGACATGCTTTTCCGCAAGATTGACGAAAAGAGCATGAGTGACGTGCAGTGCTATAAAAAAGCTAATCTTGACAGGAAACTGTTTTCAAAGATCCGCAGCGACCGGCTGTACCGGCCGAGCAAAACGACGGCCCTGGCCCTGGCGGTCGCTCTTGAACTCGGAATGGAAGAAACCGGCGAACTTCTGCTTAAGGCCGGTTACGCACTGAACGACAGTTCACGGTTCGATATTATCGTCAAATATTTTATAGAAAAGGGAATTTACGATATTTACGAAATAAACGGGGCGCTGTTTGCCTTTGATCAGAAGCTTCTCGGAGGATGCTGAAATTGAAATTGTTATTTAAGATCTTAATTGCAATTTGCCTTTCCGCGGTCATGCTCTGCTCCTGTCTTCAGCCTATGAAAAGGCCGGCTATGACTGACGGAGTCACGACAACGGTTCCTTCACAGACGAAGGAGGCAAGCGAACCGGTTCCGGAAAACGATTCCTCTGATACCGAAATGCATTGCGGTGGTGATTATGAATCTGAAATCGAACTTCCGGAAGGAGACACTTCCGCGATGCCCGACGAAACAGAAATCGTGACCACAGAGAAAAAACCGGAGAGCACTCCCGCCGTTACCGCCCCGCCGCAGACGACGCAGACAGATGCGGAGACGAATTTACCGGAGACGACAGAAACCAATCCGGAGGAAGGACATAAACCGCCCGAAACGGAAGGAACGATTGAAGAGCCGATTGTTATTCCGGAACCGGAAGGCGACCTGATTTATGACGATCTGAATTACCGTGTCGGTTTTCGCACAACTCCGGACGGCAAATCCCGGTATATGGTAATAAACGACGGTGATCATGAAATCATAGTTCCATGCGAAGGAAACAACGTACATATTCTTGCGTTTGCATACCGCGATCAGGGCGGAGCGATGCTCGTAAGCGTTCTGCAGGAATATTTCTATGAAAGCGAGCAAAACGGCGAAGACGTCACCGTCTATCAGATGAGCGTTGCCTCGTATTACGGGCTTCAGTACTATCCGGATAATGGGTGGTCGTCAGCGAGGACAGGCGTATATCCTGATAATAAAGACATGACCGACTCCGCGGCAGCTGTAAACGGCGATAAAATGCATATGACCGTTGATTCGGGCGATCATGCTCTGTATAATGCCCGGGAAGGAACGTCATTTATAATTCTTGTGGACTACGATTCAACACGCCCTGACAGTGAAAACAGATTAATTGTCAGTTCAGACGTTGCTCCCAGTGTGTTCGACTGGCACATTGGAAGAGAAATCGGAGCAATAGTCTTTTCCCCTTCATACAGTAGCGCAAATTAGAAATTAATATAAATTTTACCCCCTTCGCTCGAAAGAACAAAGGGGGCTTTTATGATATTATAAAGAAGTCATCATGATTTCTTTACCTGTTTTTCAAGGCTTTTAAGTTTAAGATTCGTGTTGTAAAAATCCTTGGCGGAGCAGCCGGCCCGGCCTCCTCCGGCACATGCGCAGGCACACGCACATGCGCAGGCGCAGGACGAGTGAGCGCATGATGACGATGACGATGATGACGAGAATGACCTTGTTGTTCTCGGAGCAGGAACGCGGACGTTGTGAACGAGAATAAATACATTGGGATCGGAGGTGTAGCGGTACGTTCCGTCGGACGTGTGTTTCAGGGCGCTGCTGTCCTCCTTTTTGACCTGCTCTTCAGTGATGGTCTCCTTTGATTTTATAAAGCTGCGCCCGCAGTAAGAGCAGTTGTCCTCGCCCTCCTGACGTGAAGCTCCGCATCCCTGACAGGTCGGCCAGTAAACGATCTTTGTGCGCGTGATCTTGTTTGTAGTGCCGAAACCCGAGTTTTTACTGTATGCTATTTTTGAAATAATTATCATCAGAATTATAAATCCAACGGGAATAAGTAAAACTGACCCTCCGACAATCTGAGATATTACCGCAAGCGAGTTGTCCCCGCCGTCTTCTATGGTCTTGCTGAAGTCAAAATCGTAGGCGCTGTTCGGGTATGTGATGCTCACGTTGTAGCGGGCTCCGGCGTTGAGATTTGACGACCATTTGAGATAACCGTCCTCAATGTTGCAGCTAGGTGACCAGGAGCAGGCGTTTTCGGCATTCCAGCGGATCACGAGCCTGTTTACGGCTATGTCGTCAAACCACCCCGGGGTGAATTCGTACACGGTGTAGCCGTCCTCGAGCATATTTACCTGATACATGTAGTCTTGCACAAGTTCGAATTCGAAAACGACGGTTTCATCCGCATAGTAACTTTTGTAAAAGTATATTTTCGCGTAGCAGTCGCCTGACGTGTACATATCCATTGACATGATGTTGTCGGTCAGCGGCTGATAACTGATATAGTGATAGTTCGGAGTCCCGATTTTCACCCATGTTAGCGGTCCCTCGCTGTCGCTGTCGAGCACTTTCCATTCGATATGGTAGCGCATATTCAGCGTTCCGTCGTCGTTGGGGGTTACGGTTATTTCGTAATCCTCGATCTCGTCGAGCGGCGCTGCAAAGCACGCAAAGGCAAGGATGAAGCAAAGGACAGAAACAGACGCGAACGCGACGATAGCTTTAAGTATTTTTTTCATTGTCCGGACCTCCTTCTGAGCGGGCAGAGCCCGGTCATTTTTGCCGATTCTGCGCGGATCGCCGCGCATCTTTCGGAATCCCAGATCGTTTCCCAGCTGTCGGAAAGCATGTTGCCGAGGGGCTCGCTGTCGAGCCAGCTCTGGCACGGAACGACGTTGCCGCCGGGCGTTATCGCCATGTTGCTGAGGCATGCTCCGCACACGGGAGCGTTTATTCCGAGTTTTTCAAACAGTTCCCTGTCCGCCCATCCGGGAGACGTGAAGCTTATCTGCATTCCGTTTTCATTACAGCAATTCACCGCGTCGGTCAGTATCTGTCCGATTTCTTCGGAGGAAAGCTGCATGGAGGCAGATTTTTCTTCCGCAGCGTTGCCGGTGGTGATAAGGCCCGAACAGGTGACGTAAATAACGCCTTCGGAATGCAGCAGTTCAAGAGTTTTTACGTAATCTTTGTTCAGTGTGCACAGAGGAGTGTTCACGCTGACGCTGATGCCCGCCTTCAGGGCGTTGCGTATACCGCTTAAAGTGTCGTCATAGCCGTTTGCACCGACCAGAGCGTTGTGGATGCCACGGTCGTACGAGTAGAAGGTTATCTGCATACTGTCAAGCGAGGCGGCGCGCAGCCTCGCGCACAGCCCCGGGCTGAGTTTTCTGCCGTTTGTGTTGAGCCTGGTGACGAACCATTTCGCGTGCTCGATCAGCTCCACAAGATCCTCGCGCATGGTCGGTTCTCCGCCCGTAAATGTGACCTGCGTAACGCCAGCAAGACGGCATCTGTCGATAATGTGCATCCAGTCGAGCGAGGAAAGCTCCTTTTCACCCGAAAGCATCTGTCCGGCCGCGTAGCAGTGCACGCACTTCTGGTTGCAGTGCCACGCGCCGCTTTGCGACATGGCGCTTATCATGAGATCCATGCGGTGCGGGGCACGCATATACGGTGCGTACTGTCCTATGCTCATGTACCCGATTTCTTCATCGACCGGTTCGTTATAGGCAATATGACGGAAGGCGTCCATTATTCGGTAAACGTCGGAGGCGATCTTCTTTTTGCTTATGAACGGGAATACTTTCCGCACTCCGGATGTTGTGCGTGAAATGATGTCCGCCGTGTCCTGATCGGTAATTTCCCTTCCGCGGTAACGGTTGACGTGCGAAATGAATTCGCAGAGAAGCACTCCCCACGAAGGGCTGACGGGAATTATGTCCTGCCCGTTTATGATGGCGACGCTGTCTCCGATCTTTCCGTCAACGGTTTTCGGGGGTATTAAGTGTATGCGTACCACGCCCGGGCCTTCCGGATTGAGGGTGGTGTGTACGACCTCGCGGTAATGCCCGGCCGCATACTTCAGAATTCTTTTAGAGAAGCTCATTATTCTTTCCTTTCAGTTCATGTTTTTTCCGCGGGGCTTCTTTTTTATAGGAAACAACAGCCGCAGGGTTATTAAAACAAGCAAAACAACGATGATTATGCACGGTATCCGCACATACGGCGGGGCCGTTATCTCTCCGAACGCGGTTTCAAAAATCAATTCCGGAACAAGTTCGAATATCAGTTCAAATAATATCATGAAATCAGTACCCGACGACTATTCCCAGCATTATAAACCCGACGACTAGCAGGAGGTTGAGCGCAAAAAGCCACCACGATTTCTTAAGCCACCTGAAGTAGTCAATGCCGATCATGGAAAGTGAAATCAGCAACACCGGCGAGGTCGGGAACAGCACGTTTGTGTAGCCGTCAGCAAATGTGTAGAGAAGTACCGTCATGGTCTTTGAAAGGCCGACGCTGACAGTTCCGAGCAGTCCCATGACCAGCACCGCCTTCGCCGTGGACGAGGAAATGAAGAATTCGAGCAGCAGCACTATAAGATAAATGATGACTGCGATGACAAATACGTTTTTTCCCTCCGCGAGTCTGTTAATCTGGTTCACGAGAGTCGGCATTATTCCGCCCTCGTCGAAAATGTATTTGACCGATGCGGCAAGGGCGATGAACACGATCGTTGGCAGGGCGCCGCCGACGCCCGAAATAAAACTCTTTATAACGTTTCCCGGACGTCCGCAGGCCACTGTGCCGGCAATTAAGCCGAATATGAGAAAATACGCGGCAAGCGCCGGCACCGTGTAGCCCCTTAGTGACGGAACCGACGAGAAAACAATTATCATCACAAGCGCCGCGAGCAGAAAAATACAGTAAACGGGCCTCGTTTTTGAGTTCTGTGTCGCATTTGTATCCGACGGGATACCGTTTCCTTCAGAGAGAGCGAGGCGCAACTTTTCGTCGTGCGCAAATGTCGGGCTCGACTGCGGGTCACGCGTTATGCGTCTTATATGCAGGAGGATAAATCCTGCGAGCAGGGCAAACATAACTGCAAATATTATCAGTCTGTACCAGATGTGCTCCGTCGGGCTTACGCCTATTATTTCCGACGCGAGCAGGACGGTAAAGGGATTTGTTATCGCGCTGGCAAAGCCGAAGCCGCAGGCGACTATGCATATAAGAAAGCCGGTAAACGAGTCGAGTCCCACAGACACGCACAGCAGCGTCACGACGGGCAGCATGGTGAGCATTTCCTCGAAAAGGCCGAGGAACGCGCCGAAGCACATAAAGGCAAAGGAAACCGCCACCGCGAGAAGAACTCTGTTCTTTCCGAAGCGCGACGAAACGGTGTCGACGAGCGAGCGTATTCCCCCGACGTCGTTCATTATCTGAAACGCTCCGGAGATGACAAGCAGGAAAACGGAAAGCATGATGAGAGTCAGCCCGTCTTCCGACGCGAAAACAAGGAAAGGAGCGAAGATTCCTTTGACCGGGTCGATCCCCTTTTTGTCGTGCAGCTCGGAATATGAGCCGTAATCGGCGCTCCCGTCCGGAAGGGTCGCAAACGATCCCTTCGGTACAATATACGTAAGTGCGATTGCAAGCGCCGTCAGGCACAGAAGCAGAACCGTCACCTGTATAAAAGTCTTTACGGATATGTTTATCAGAGTCGACGCCTTTCTTCCCGCGTTTTTTTCTTTACCGTGCTTCATTGTCGCGCCTCTCCTTCAAAATGTCGACCGCAAGAGCCCAGCGTGCAACCTGGTTCCGGTTTTCGGTCGGGTAAAAATAGTACAGTTCGTTCTCATAATAGGTTTCGAATTCCTCTCCGCAGGAAAAGGGCAGAGCAGAGAGTTTTTCGGTCGGGATGCTGAAACCTCCGCCCGGCGAGGAATAGCTGAACAGCTCGGGCGTCAGAGTGCAAATCCCCTTTTCCCGGCTTTTGACTCTGATGTTTTTGTCAAAATGCTTTGTAACGACATGAGCCTTCAGCTCAATGGCGTCAATTTCCTTTTCCTCAAGCGCCTTTATTTTCCGGTAGTATTCGGAAATCGTGCGGATGTGTTCGCCGCTTCCCGACGGTTCTTCGAACAGATAGCGCTCGTTCAGACGTCTTTTTGTACCGCACGCGGTGCAGATAAAGTCGTTGTTTACTCCCCTTGTCGTGTAGAGCGCTCCGCAGTCGGCGCAACGGTAAAGAATCTGCTCCAGGCCTTTCGCGCGGTTGTTGCGACGGTAAACTGAGGATATTTCATCCGAGGCATCGAAGGACAGAGTGTCGGCGATCAGTGCGTTGAGTTCGTCGTCCGAAAGGTATTTTATTTCGTCCGGCGTTAACACGCGCTCAACGCTGAGCGTAACCGATGTGCGGAATGTTTTTTTTCTCCATTTCGGCTTGCCGAAGTAGGCCCCGGATATTTTCAGAAGGACGAGCGGAACAGATAGTTTGCGGTAGAACGCCGCGCTTTTGTCGACGATCGGGTTTGTGCTTCCGTCGACGCTCAGTCTTCCCTCGGGAAATATGATGACCGGATAGCCGCGCTTTATCGTGCGGAATATCCCTGCCGGGGTAACCATGTCAAATGTGAACAGCTTTTTCGGGATAAAGCCCATTTTTTTCGAAGCCCACCGGCACACGGGATTCATGCCGAGATAATATTCGTTTGCAACGTAGGCGGCCGGTTTATCTCCGGTGAGGAACGAAACGAGATAAAAGTCGTAGAAGGACTGATGATTGGCAAGCACGATGTACGGCGGTTGCAGTTCTTCCGACAGTCCGTTGCTTATCCTCACGTCGAGCTTGCGTTTCCAGAGAAGCGCGGCAATTTTGTACATCAGAGCATAAAGAGGACTGTCCGGAGTCCCGTCGCTTTCTCTGAGAAAGAATTTGTTAAGAAAAACGGTCAGCACGGCAAACAGCGCGGCACCGAGAAGAACAATTATGAGTATCAGAAGCCAGAGCGGGAGCGCGTCGCGTATAAACTCTTTTGCCGCCTCGCCCATGAGGTTTGACGTCACAATGGAGGGGATTACTCCGCCAGCCACCGTAAGAATGTAGTGGCGGTATCTTATTTTCGTGCTGCTGCCGTAGTAGCATATCGCGCCGAAGGGAATGAGAGGCATGATAAAAAGCAGCAGCATGAAGAGCACGGTGCTGCGGTGTTTTTTACCGCTTCTTGCCAGCGTGTCTATGGTCTCTTTTTGTCTGTCGTAGGCTTCGCTGTGAAATTTTAGCGTTCTGACCAGCAGAAATATTATGGATGCTCCGAGGCACACGCCGATATCGCAGAGAAGCAGTGCGACGGGGAAAGGATAGCTGAGTCCGCTTGAAATCTGTATAAATTCGGCGGGTATGAAAATGACCACCATCTGAAACGCCTCGACGAGAGGCACGATCAGGCATCCGAGCAGTCCCCTGGAGCGCAGCAGTTCCTTCGCGCCGTCCATGTCGTTGTTTATTTCCAGCCGCACAAACGGTATAAGAATATCCTTCAGAAAAAAAGCAAAAAGCAAAAGCGCCGTCAGAGCGCATAAAAGTATGATGATCCTTGAAGTCTTTTTACTCATGTTGTTCTCCGGAAAAGGATGCTTTCGCTGGATCGCCGCGCGATCCTATATATTATACCATACATTCGAAATAATATCAATATTTCACCACAGATTTGCCGGAATAAAAAAATCTTAAAAATCATAAAAATAAAAAATGTCGCTTTTCGGGCGACCTCCGGGGATAAAAAAAGCGGTATAATATTTATGCAAGGGCAAAAAAGCCCGAATAAAAACAATCCACGGAGGACAATATAATGAAAAAGGAAATTAAAAGAGAAACGGTGAAGAACGGGATAACGGAGCTTGTGTTCATACTCGACCGCAGCGGATCCATGCACGGCCTGGAGGCCGATACGATCGGCGGCTTCAACTCGCTCATCGAAAAGCAGAAAAAGGAGAACGGGAGGTGTCTTGTCTCGACGGTGCTGTTTAGCAGCGACAGCGAGGTCGTACACGACAGAGTAGACCTGAGCGAAATCAGCGAGATGACCGACCGCGATTACGTGACAGGCGGCTGCACGGCGCTCATCGACGCGATAGGCGGCGCGATACATCACATCGAAAACGTCCATCGATACATTAGGTCGGAGGACGTGCCCGAAAAGACCATGTTCATCATCACCACAGATGGCATGGAGAACGCAAGCCGGAAATACTCCTCGAAGGACGTAAAAAAGTCCATTGAAAAGAAAAAAGAGGAGGGCTGGGAATTTCTGTTCATCGGCGCGAACATTGATTCAGTCGAAACGGCAAGACATTTCGGCATATCGGAGGACAGGGCGGTCAACTATCATGCCGACCGCAAAGGAACCGGGGTTGTGTTTGAGGCTCTCGGCAGCGCCGTCTGCAAGATGCGCCGTGCCGGGAAAATAGACGACGACTGGTGTGAGGAGATCGACGAGGATTATAAGAGCCGTTAACCGAAAAAAGCGCAGGACGATAATTTAAACATTTTCAATTATCTCCCGGGCGGGACTATCCCCGCCCGTTTTTGTTTTTTAGCACTCGAGCAGATAAAAATTTAAAAAATTATTATTTTTTTTAAAAAAACACTTGACAAAACAAAAAAAATGATTATAATATTATACAGTGTTTAGCAGTCGAACGCTCTGAGTGCTAAAAAATTATAAAAGGAGGGCGGATATGGATAAACTTAACGAACGTAAAAAGCTTATACTCAAGGCGATTGTCGAAGCGCACGTGCGAAACGGCGAGCCGGTAGGCTCCACCGCCCTAACCCGCAGAGACGGTTTTTCAATAAGCTCGGCGACCATACGTAACGAAATGGCGGA
Source organism: Clostridia bacterium (assembly GCA_017618795.1). Taxonomy (GTDB): domain Bacteria; phylum Bacillota; class Clostridia; order Oscillospirales; family CAG-272; genus Colimorpha_A. The sequence goes on from JAFZTO010000113.1 coordinate 22,672, forward strand.
GCTTGAGAGAATGGGTTATCTAGAGCAGCCCCACACCTCCTCCGGAAGGGTGCCGTCGGAAAGCGGATACAGGTTCTACGTCGACAGTCTGATGCAGCACTACGACATGCAGCAGAGCGAGCTGACAAGGCTTAACGCCCTGGCGAGGACAAGGCTGGCAGAGGTCGACAAACTGCTTGACACGGCCTCCAAACTCGCCGCGGCGCTTACCAACTACTCTTCGCTTGCAGTCAGGCCAAAGGGCGGCGCGGGGGTCATCGACAGTTTTCGCCTTGTGCTTCTTGCGGACGGTTCGCTCATGCTGATAGCAACCGCCAACGGCGTTGTAAAGACCAAGCAGCTTATGCCGAGAGAGCCGACAGACGAGGAGACGGTTGAAAAGCTTGAAAAGGTGTTGAACGATCATCTGACCGGGAAGTATCTCGAGCAGATCACCATGCAGACGGTCCTTATGATGGAAAAGGACTTCGGCGAGGACGACGCCCTGCTTCAGTCTGTGGTAAAAACCGTATGCTCCATGCTCGATTCGCTCGACGACGGCGAGGTGAGGCTGACGGGCGTCAATCGTCTGCTTGAATATCCCGAATACTCAGACATCGGAAAATTCAAGGATTTGCTCTCGGTGCTGGAGGAAAAGCGCGACATTCTAAAGCTTGTTGACGAGGTCGGAGACCGCGAGGAGAACTCGCAGGTCATAATCGGCTCGGAAAGCGAGGTCGAGGAAATGCGCGATTCGTCCATCGTCTTCCGCAAAATCAGACGCAACGGCAGGGTCGTCGGAGCGATCGGCATACTCGGCCCGCGGCGCATGGATTATTCAAAGGTCATATCAACCGTGGACTGCATAGCGGAAAGCCTTGAGGGTTTGCTCTCGCAGAACCTGCTCGATGACGGAAAACAAGTGAAAGGACAATAGTATGGAAGAGGAAAAAAAAGAGCCGGTTGCCGGCGAGCCGCAGGCTTCCGCGGATGAAACCGTTACAACAGACGAAGAAGAAAACGCGGAAAACGGCGGGCAGCACGGGAAGCACCCGGAAAAAAGCCTGAAGAAGGAGCTGAAAAAAGCGCAGGAGGAAAACGTTGCGCTTTCGGCCCAGATAGACGAGCTCACCGACAAATACAAGCGTATGCTTGCGGAGTACGACAACTTCCGCAAGCGAACGCAGAAGGAACGCGACGGAATATACACCGACGCGTACGGAGATCTGCTCAAGCAGATACTTCCCGTAAAGGACAGCCTGGAAATGGCGATGATTTACGCCGACGACAGTCAGCTGTCAAAGGGGGTCACGATGACTCTCGACAAATTCAACGAAATCCTGGGCAGGCTCGGAGTGGAGCAGTTCGGAGAAAAAGGCGAGCCTTTCAATCCTGAGCTTCACAACGCGGTTCTTCATACCGAGGACGAGACTCTCGGCGAAAACGTTATCGCCGAAGTCATGCTCAAAGGATATAAAAAAGGAGACAAAGTTCTCCGCTTTGCGATGGTAAAGGTCGCAAACTAAAAAACATTTTTCAGGAGGAATTTTATTATGGAAAAGATTATCGGTATCGATCTCGGTACGACAAATTCGTGCGTAGCGGTTTATGAGGGCGGAGAGCCTGTGGTTATTCCCAACCCCGAAGGAGCAAGAACGACTCCTTCCGTCGTTTCGTTCACAAAGACGGGGGAAAGGGCGATCGGTCAGGTCGCAAAGCGTCAGGCAATTACCAACCCGACAAGGACAGTAATGTCGATCAAGAGACATATGGGCTCGGATTACAAGGTTGACATTGACGGCAAAAAGTACACTCCGCAGGAAATCTCCGCAATGATTCTTCAGAAACTGAAGAGCGACGCGGAGGCGTATCTCGGAACAAAGGTCAGCAAGGCGGTTATCACCGTTCCGGCATATTTCTCCGATGCTCAGCGTCAGGCTACCAAGGACGCCGGCAAGATCGCCGGACTTGAGGTCATGAGAATAATCAACGAGCCGACCGCGGCCGCTCTCGCTTACGGACTTGACAAGGAAAAGGACCAGCGGATCATGGTATTCGATCTGGGCGGCGGAACGTTCGACGTTTCCATTCTCGAAATCTCCGACGGAGTGTTCGAAGTGCTTGCCACCAACGGCGATACGCATCTCGGCGGCGACGACTTCGACCAGAGAGTCATCGACTGGATGGCCGACAAATTCAAGATGGAGAACGGAATCGATCTGCGCACTGACAAAATGGTGCTCCAGAGACTTAAGGATGCGGCAGAAAAAGCGAAGATCGAACTGTCCGGAATGACATCGACGAACATAAATCTGCCGTTCATCACCGCGACGGCGGCCGGTCCTCTGCATTTCGACGCAACCCTTACAAGAGCCGAATTCGACCGCATCACGTCTGACCTTGTCGACCGCTGCATGGGGCCGACGAGAAAGGCTCTTGCAGACGCAGGCGTCAGCGTGAATCAGATAGACAAGGTCCTGCTTGTCGGCGGCTCGACGCGTGTCCCGGCTGTTCAGGAGGCGGTAAGAAAATTCATCGGCAAAGACCCCTTCAAGGGCATCAACCCCGACGAGTGCGTTGCTGTGGGCGCCGCGATTCAGGCGGCTGTTCTCGGCGGTGACGTCAAGGATCTGCTTCTGCTCGACGTTACTCCGCTTTCGCTGGGCATCGAAACGCTCGGCGGCGTATGCACAAAAATCATAGACAGGAACACTACCATACCCGTAAAGAAATCCCAGATATTCTCGACTGCGGCCGACAGCCAGACGTCCGTACAGATTCACGTGCTTCAGGGCGAGCGTGAAATGGCGGCCGGCAATACAACGCTGGGCGTGTTCAATCTTGACGGCATTGCTCCGGCTCCGAGAGGCATTCCGCAGATAGAGGTTACGTTCGACATCGACGCAAACGGTATTGTCAACGTTTCGGCTCTTGACAAGGGGACCGGCAAGGAGCAGCACATAACCATTACTTCGTCCACCAATATGAGCAAAGAAGACATCGACCGCGCCGTAAAGGATGCGGAGAAGTTTGCCGAGGAGGACAAGAAGCAGAAGGAGGCTGTTGAAACTAAAAACCGCGCCGAATCTCTCTGCTTCCAGAGCGAAAAAACACTCGACGAGCTCGGCGACAAGGTGACTGAGGATGAAAAGGCAACCGTAAGGGCAGCCGTTGAAAAACTAAGAAAGACAATAGAGCACGGATCGACCGAGGACATCAAGGCAGACACCGAAGCTCTTGAAAAGGAATTCTACAAGATATCCGAGAAGCTCTATCAGCAGAGCGGCGCTCAGGGCGGAGCAGGATTTGACCCTAATGCTCAGGGTGGAACCGGAAATCAGAGCGGGCCCGACGAGAACGGCTACTACAACGCCGACTACGAGGACAAGACCTAAAAGAACCAGTGCCGGGGACGGATTGCTCCGTCCCCGGTTGGTTTGATAAAGATCGATTCCCGGGACTTCCGGCGGGATAATTACTCATTTTCAATTTAAGGCAATACCGGAAAGGACGAAAAATGGCAGAAAAAAGAGATTACTACGAGGTGCTGGAACTGAGCAAGGGCGCTTCGGAGGATGAGATAAAAAAAGCATACAGAAAGCTGGCTAAGAAATACCACCCGGATATGAATCCCGGCGACAAGACCGCCGAGGAGAAGTTCAAGGAGGTTAACGAGGCATACGCCGTGCTCTCGGATCCCGACAAAAAGGCAAAGTACGATCAGTTCGGTCATGCGGCGTTTGATCAGACAGGCGGAGCAGGAGCTGGCGGTTTCGGAGGATTCGGTGGATTTGACTTCAGTGGCTTCGGGGATATTTTCAGCGACTTTTTCGGCGGCGGTTCGGTAAGATCAAGCGCGAACAGGAACGCGCCTGTACAGGGTGACGACCTTGAGTACCGTTTAACTATAACCTTCGAGGAAGCAGCCTTTGGCTGCAAAAAGGACGTTAACTACGCGCGGGTTGAGAAATGTTCAACGTGCAAGGGGACGGGCTCAAAAGACGGGGCTACAGAGACGTGCAAGTCATGCGGAGGAAGAGGTCAGACTGTAAAACAGGTGCGCACTGCGTTTGGCATCATGAGCCAGACGACGACGTGCGACGCCTGCCGCGGAAAAGGGAAAATCATTAAAAATCCGTGTCCGGACTGCAGCGGAAAAGGATACGTTAAAGTTAAAAAGACCGTTACCGTCACGGTACCGGCCGGAATCGACAACGGGGAATATCTCCGTATTTCAGGCAGAGGAAACGACGGGCGTAACGGAGGGCAGGCCGGCGATCTAATCGTGGTTGTAAGCGTGCGTCCGCATCAGCTGTTCGAGCGCGACGGCTCCAATATTTACTGTGAGGTTCCTATAACATTTGCCGAGGCGGCTCTGGGAGCGGAGATAGAGGTGCCTACTCTGAAGGAGAGCACGAAATACACGATTCCGGAGGGCACGCAGAACGGCGCGTCCTTTACTGTCCGCGGCAAGGGAATAGTCAACCCGAGAACAGGGCGCTCAGGCGATCTGATTTTCACGGTCACCGTCGAAATACCAAAAAATCTCACCGACAGGCAGAAGGAGATCATACGCAGTTTCGCGGCTGAAAGCGGTCAGAAGAATTACGCAAAGCGTCAGAGCTTCTTTAAGAAGTTCAAGAAATAACTTCATATTCTTTTCTTAAAAGAAAAGAATATGAAGAACTTCTAAAACAGGGAATAATGATGGAAAGAATTAAGAAGGCAAAACGTATTAATTTGATAGTGCATATAACAGCGCTGCTATTTTGTATTATATTGGTTTTTTACGGATACAAGACGGTATGGGAAGACCCCAAACTTAAAGAATTTAGCTGGGTTTTTATTATAAATTCATTATCAGTCAAAGGGTACTTCGGAATAATCTGTTGCATTTTATCATATCGTGTTGTTGATATGCTTATTCTTATCCCTGAGACAATGCTTGTAAAAATGTCAAATGATGAGTATTTAAAATCTTACCTTTTGCATGGACAGGAAATAAGCGAGGAAGAATCTAATATTATTTCAAAAAAAGCTTTATCCAAAACACAGGTTGAAATGGAAATATTAGAAGAAGCATTAAAACAGGAAGAAAAGTTCAAAAAACAATAATGACCATAGAAGAAATCAGAAACGAACTTTTCAGGCTGCAGGATACGGAATACAGGAATTTTCAGATAAAGCTTTTTCCCGATGTGCCGCCCGAAGCGGTAATAGGAGTCAGAACTCCGGAGTTGAGGCGATACGTCAGGGAACTCATAAAAAAGGCTGATTTCGGCGATTTTCTGCGCGATCTTCCGCACAGATATTTCGACGAAAATCAGCTGCACGCTTTCATTATTTCTGAAACAAAAGAATTTGAGCGGTGCGTTCAGGAGGTAAACGCTTTTCTTCCGTATATCGACAACTGGGCAACCTGCGACCAGCTCAGTCCGAAGGCATTTGAAAAGCACAGGAAGGAGCTTCCGGCGTTGGCAGAGCATTGGATCGCCTCGGGCCGGACGTTCACTGTCCGGTTTGCAATCGGAATGCTCATGCGGTATTTTCTTGACGAAGATTTCGATCCGTCATATCCGGAAACCGTTCTGGCGATTCAATCCAACGAGTACTATGTGAATATGATGAGAGCGTGGTATTTTGCCACGGCTCTGGCAAAGCAGTACGGGGAGATAATTCCGATAATTTGCGAACGGAGACTTGATCCGTGGACGCACAACATGACGATAAAAAAGGCCGTTGAAAGCTATCGCATTACAGATGAACAGAAGATGTTTCTTAAAAGTCTGAAAATACCGGCCGGAGCCCGTGCTGAGCACAGGACATACGGGAGGACACAATGAACTGGACGCAGATACGTATTAAGTGCAGGACCGAAGACATAGAAACGGTATCGGCTGTGATGAGCATGGTCGACAACGGGCTGATGATAGAGGACGCGACGGTCGTCGACAGCATCGGCTCGATATACGGCGAGTTGATAGATGAGAAAATACTGAACGCCGACAGAGCGTTCGGCGCCGTTTCGGTTTATATTCCGGAAGAAAGAAGCACCGATGAATGCGTGGCTTTCATAGAGTCGCGTCTCGGCGACGTTTATCACGAAACATCTCTTATCCGCATGCATGATGAGGACTGGGCGGACTCCTGGAAAAAGTACTACAGACCCGTCCGGATAGGGCATCGGCTGATTGTCGTCCCCACGTGGGAGAAATATGAACCGGAAAAGGACGATGTCGTACTGCTTATGGACCCCGGGATGGCCTTCGGCACAGGGACTCACGAGACGACGAGGCTTTGTGCGACATTGCTTGAGGAACGGTTTAACGGCGGGCGTATGCTCGACGTGGGAACCGGCAGCGGAATACTTGCCATTGCGGCGGCAAAGCTTGGTGCGGAAAGCGTCGACGCTTACGATATAGATCCGGTAGCGGTGCGCGTTGCAAAAGAAAACTGCTACGTAAACGGATGCGAAAATATTAACTGCGGTATTTCCGACCTTATGAAGGGCGTGAACGGTGAGTACGACTTTATATGCGCAAACATAGTTGCAGACATAATCGTCAGGATGGCTCCGGACGTGAAGGAGCATCTTGCGGACGGAGGGCTTATCGCTTTTTCAGGCATCATAAACACCCAGCGGGACAGAGTGCTTGAAAATCTTACGGGATACGGGCTCGATCTTGTCGAGGAGCGTACCGAGAACGACTGGGTCGCGTTGCTTATGAAAAAGGAATAACGTTCTGGCAACTTCTGGCCCGGTGCCGGCGCTGTTATCCTTTCGGACGCGGTTGCGGTAAAAAATCCATTCTTTTCACCGGCGCGAACACAATGCACGTGCCGGTGCGGGTTATAGTTATCGTGAAATATAATAAAAATGAAAAGGATGACGCGGCTTGGTTTCGCGTCATCCTTTTGGTTAAAAGGAGAAAATTATACAAATGAAAATCTCATTTCCAGATCAAAGAACCCACGGCAGGGAAGCACCGACGTTTGGCCGCGTCTCGTAGCCTCCGATACGGTGTCGTAGGCAAGCGTGCACGGTTCGGGCGTTACGCATGTGGAGTTTTTGAAGCCGCCGTTGTTTATCCATATTCCGAGATACGGCAGCTTTTTTTCGTCGTAGCTGATCGTAAGCACTCCGTTTTTGCGCACGTATTTTATCTCTCCCTTCGGTATCGGGTTGTCAAAATAGAATTTATATGTGAAATTGCCGGAGAAATTGCCGAGTGAGGTGAGCGCTCCGTCGTCAACGGCAAATTTGTCTCCGCGTTTCCCGTACCTCGAGCATCCGTCGAACATTATCTCCGCCCGGGCGTCTTTTTCGTACGGAAGAACAAGCCTGTCCCCCATTTCGGATTCGAGCATGCAGTGCGCTGCCCACAGGAACGGAAACGGCTCGTCGCACAGGTTTTCTATGCTCCATTTTATCGCTATTCCGTTGCAGGCGGGACAAACGGTTTTGCGGTAAGCATAGAAAAGGTCGGACGAGGAGTATTCCATAACGAGATCGCCGTTTTTCTCGTATACTGTACTGAATGATGAGCGTGCGACCTGCCCGTGGTCGGGGTATAATACACCGCAGCGGTAGCCGCCTTTGGCCTGATCTGATGTAACGGGCGCAATCTCAGGGTCTATCGTGGGGAACATGTCGTCCATCCCGCAGACATCTGCGTCAACGTACGATGAATTCATATCGATGCCCCGATAGCGGATCCCGTTCCCCTCGTATGCCATCCATTCGTTGCCGTTTGTGTCTTTCAGAGAGACGAGCCTTCCGCCGTTGTCCGGCAGGAATGTCATCTCTATGCCGTCCGATTTGACGACGGCGGCTTTTACTCCGTAATAATCCTTGAAAAATACCATGTCAGATCCTTTCGAAAAGTACAAGTTCGGACATCAATGAGGATGGAATGACGAGTCGCAGGCCTATGTTCTCAATTTCATTGCCTGCCATCGTAAATGCGTCCCCCGTATTGTCAATGGTAATACGGTAGGTTGCGCTCCTGTCAAGCCCCTTTGGGTATATGCGGTATTCATCTTTTGCGGCGGCGGTCAGCGTGGAAATTGTCATTGCCGCACGTCCCCTGTCATCCGAAACGATCTCAAGTGCGGACCAGCCGTTATTGTACGCTTTGTCCCATTCGGGGTTGAGGTGGTAAACCGAGCTCGATGGTATGAACGGGCGGATAAAATCTTTGTAAACGGATACGCTGTGTTTAACAAAATCCATAGCGCCCGGATTTATTTCGGCGGTCATGGGGCTTATGACGTTAAGAGACATATGGCCGAGCATGGTGTTTCTCATATTAAGAGCCAGCGAGCCAGCTGGAGAGCCCGATCAGACAGCCTGGACAAATACATAGTTCATTTACTCGGAATCGGGGCCGCTTTCGGTCACGTACGCTCAGAACACGCATACGTAAAAGGAACCATCCGTTCTGACTCCTACCGGAAGCGGTTTTTTCTCCATATCGTTCTCTTTATTTAAGGTCCTGACGCGTCGTGCCGGCGAGTTTTACAAACGGTTTTGCCGAGAGCTCTCCCTCGACGATCTTGGCGCCTGCGGAAGTTCCTAGCC
>JAFZTO010000013.1 GCA_017618795.1 Clostridia bacterium
ACTCCCTATATTAACGCGATCCCCGACGACTTTGCAAACACGGTCCTTATGCCGGGAGATCCGCTGCGTTCGAAATTCATTGCCGAAAATTTCCTTGATGGGGCGCGGCTTGTAAACAACGTCCGTGGGATACAGGGTTATTCCGGGTATTACCGCGGTTTTCCCGTCTCGGTAATGGCGAGCGGCATGGGAATACCTTCTATAGGCATATATTCCTATGAGCTTTATAACTTTTTCGGAGTCGAAAACATCATGCGCATCGGCTCCGCAGGCGCCATGAGCGAAAAAATCGCCGTGCGCGACATAGTCATGGGCATGGGCGCTTCCACAAATTCGAATTTTGCCCATCAGTATCACCTGCCCGGTACGTTTTCGGCGATCTGCAGCTATAAGATGCTGAAGGCATGTACCGACACCGCCGACGAAATGGGCGTCAGGTATCACGTCGGAAACATTCTGTCATCCGATACGTTCTATAACGACGAGGGCGATCTCCCGTCAAATTTCTCCTCGCTCGCCTCTTACGGAAAGATGGGCGTGATGGCGGTCGAAATGGAGGCAGCCGGGCTTTACATGAACGCCGCGCGCGCCGGGAAAAACGCTCTCGCCATATGCACGATCTCCGATCACCTTATAACAGGCGAGGCAACCAGCGCCGAGGAGCGGCAGAATTCGTTTACCGAAATGATGGAGCTTGCCCTGCGCACCGCGGTGAAGCTCGGTTGAAATAGAAAGACCGCGTGAATGACACGCGGTGCGGTATCAGTTTTTGCCGATAAGGTTTTCGTCTTCCTTTCCGCTGAGAGCCGCCCTCCTGTATTTCCCGGGTGTTATACCGTATTTTTCGGAAAAAAGCCGGTAGAACGCCGACTGCGTTGAAATGCCGACGGCGTTTCCTACCTCTGTCACCGGGATGGAAGTCGTGACCAGCAGCTGTTTTGAGTTCTGAATGCGTATGTCGTTCAGGTATTCCATAGGCGTTATGTTGATTTCAGAGCGGAAAAGCCTGCACAGGTACGAGCGGTTTATGCCGATGTGATCGGCAACCGTGTCTATGCTCATCGGCTGCGCGTAGTTCGCTTCCATATATCTCATTGCCGATGCGACATAGGAATTGACGAAGGTGCTTCTCTTGTACGAGTCGCCGCCGCTGTCGATAAATATTTTTATCAGCTCGAAAAGCTTCTGACAGCCGTAAACGTCCGGGTTGTCAATGCCGTTTTTTACTGTTTCGGCTGTTTCCCGTATTATCGCGGGTATGCGGCCGTCGGATATTTCTATCGCGTAGTCCCCGGCAAACCCCGTTCTTTTAACGATTTCCTCCGCCATTGCTCCGCTGAATGAGAAAAAGTAGTATTCCCACGGGTCGTCCTTGTCGGCGGAATAGACGGTGGATATTCCGGGCGGTATCAGGAACGCCATGTTTTCACCGATGCGGTAGGATTTGTGCCCGACAGAGTATATTCCTTTCCCGCGGGTGACATAATGGATAATCCATGTTTTTCTGACTGCTGGGCCGTAGGTGTAAAGCGGCGCACACACGTCCCAGCCCGCGTGGTCGAGATTTATGTGCCCGTTCTGCGAATCGATATAAGCGATGAACGACGGGGCTTTGTAAGCGACAATGTTTTCTTTCATATGCTGCTTTCCTGCCTGAATGTTTGTGGTATATATTATATCACACAGACAGAAAAAAGTCAATAATAAGGAAAATTTTTTTAAATGTCAAAGATAAGGAAAAAAACGGCACAAAAACACCTTGAAATTGACATTCAGTTGTTGTATAATATTATACAGTAAAGGGCGCAGACCCGAAATAAGGAGAAAAAAATGAAAAAGATTATTTGTTTGGTTATGGCAGTTTTTATGCTTTCTGTTGCATTTGCCATGTCAATCAGTGCGGCCCAGCTGACTATCTCGCAGAAATATACCACTAATACCGAGTATATTCCACTTGATAACTCGAATGCGTCGACCGTAGGTGCGGTTGCTGCTCACCACGTCTGGCTTGATCAGTATAAAGGCGGCAGTTACGGGTTTATAACAACAGGCAATGCATGGATGTTCAACGAAGGGGAAAACGGCAACGATATGACGCTTGCGTCTCCTCGGCCGGCTTCTGAATATGACTATGCCTACGTTGCGTACAAGGTTTCAGCCGACGACGGCAGCGTCATCGATCAGATCAACATAAGCATTAAGGGCTATACAAACGCCGCCAGCGGAGCGCAGCATTACGAGGTTGCGGTGTTTGTCTTTGATGAATTCAATGCCGACGCTGACGGGAAGATTGATTTGGGAGGAAAGACTCCTGTTCTTCTCGTAGGCGGTTCATCCGCAGTGGATTTCAGAACAAATGCAAAAACGGCTGATTTTGATTATTTCGGTACTCTTGGTGAGCATCAGGACGCCTATATCGTCGTTGTTCCGTTCATTTGCTGGAACAAAGAAAACTCAGGATATGTTTCCGGACTTGATTCCGGACGCGCGCGTCTCGGGGCGATTGACATAACTGCCACCCAGAAGGCCGGCACGGTAGTCACCGAGCCTGCGACCGAACCCGCGACAGAGCCTGCCGTCGATACAGGTTCCGAAGACACCGGAAGCACGACGGACGATTCAGGAACGTCTCCAACGACCTCCGACGTGATCGCTGTCGTTGCTCTCGCCGCGGTTGTCTGCGGAGCAGCTCTCGTACTTGCAAAAAAGAAAAAATAAGACTGTACGTTAATATTTCTGCCCCGTGATGTTTACCACGGGGTAGATTTGAAAAGGGGATAAGAAAATGAAAAAAACAATTTCTGTTTTACTCGCGGCTGTATGCCTGGCGCTTATGTGCCTGTCTGCCTCCGCAGCCGGTAAGCTCAGCGCTTCCTTTGACGTAAAGGAAACTCCCGCCACGACCAAGCTCAAGGCGTCGGACATAGACTGCGTCGAGATAAAGAACATCATGATCGCCGAATTCAACTCGGAGGGAAATATCATTGCCTCCGCCGAGAACGGTCAGCCTTCGTATTTCACTTTCAAAATAAGCGCGGACGAAGGCTACGTCCTTGACGGACTTCTCATAAAGACTTACGCGTCGGTCAACACGTTCAACGACATCGAATGCGACTTCGGTCTGTACATCAGCACGACCCAGAAGATCAATTACAACAAGGCGTCAAGATTCGTTTCCGGAATGATAGGGAAGAAGAACCACAAGTGGACCGCCGACAGCGAGATACCCGACGGCGCGACCGAGATATACGTTTCGGTATACTTCGTCAACAACAGCATCCATGTGGACTGGATACGCTTCTACACGTTCGAGATAACCGCCACGCAGGTGAAAAAGCAGGTTGAGACCGAATCAAAGGCTCCGGAAACCGAGCCGCCTGCTCCGGATACCGAGCCTCCGGCAGTTTCGACCGACGATACCGTTGTGACAGAGCCTCCCGTATCCGAAACGGTTACGGAGGAGCAGCCCGCAACATCTGAAATTCCGGCCACCGGTCCCGTGTCCTCCTCTCCGGAGACCGAACCGAAGACTCCCGAAACCTCCGGTCAGGACACCGCCGCTCCGACGGTTACCGACAGCGAAAAGCCGACAGGAGAGAGCGGTAAAAGCGTCGTTCCGGTAATTATCATTGCTGCCGCCGCGCTTGTTATAATCATTGCCACGGTTGCCCTGATTGCGATTCTGAAAAAGAAATAAGGTGAAAGAAATGAAAAAGATTCTTGCGCTTATGATCGGAATTCTGCTCGTCGCGTCGGCGGTTGCCTGCGCGGCCGGCCCGTCAGATTCCGGAAAAAACGGGACGAACGGCATGGATCCTCAGCCGTCAACGGCCGCGGATACCGAAAAGCCCGTCGATCTGTACGTAAGGGATCTTGACGGATTTACCCTTTCCGTTGCGAACTGGCAGGGAAGCTATTCGACCAAAACTCTCGACGTCGAGTATTCGGAGGACATCTCCATGATCGACGAAGCAATATACAGACGCAACGAAAAGGTCAAGAGCATTTACAACTGCGACATAATCGTCGAGGAGCTGGCAGACACGACGAAAACCTTCAACGAACTGGTCACATCCGACGATCACTCGTACGACATGTACATGGTATACGAGGAAAATCTCGGCAACGTGCTCCAGAACACCCTTGACTGGAACGAGCTCGACAAGATAGATTTCGAAAATCCGTGGTGGAACATAAACTCCACCAAATGCTTTAACATTCAGGGCTATCAGTTCGCCGCCACCGGCGACTATTCGCTTTCGCAGTATTCGCAGATATACCTTTACGTTTACAACAAGCTTCTTTACGACGATATAGGCGACGGCACAAACCTGTACGATCTTGTCAGGAACGGCAGCTGGACGGTCGACAAGATGTTCGAGATCTCCAAGCCGTTCAACCGCGATATCGACGGCGATCCGAACAGCGTTTCCGACGATGACGGACACGGAATAGTCGCGACCTCCAAAATACAGTTCTCCACTATGTACGCCGGCATGGGCGGGCGTCTGATAGAGAACGACGAGGACGGATACCCGGCGGTTGCAATGCAGTCGAAATACATTTCGCTTATCGACAAAATGCTCACGCTGTGCTCGAATAACGGTTATTTCAACAACCAGCCAGGGCAGCCCAACGGTTCGGTGGATTTCTCCACGTATGACAAAGGCAATTCGCTTTTCTTCGCGTGCCTGATGAAGAACGCCTCGCATCTGGTCGATCTCGATTTCGCGTCGGGATTCATGCCCGCTCCCAAGCTCAGCGAGGAGCAGAAGAGCTACTACAACGTTTCGGTCGGCGAGAACGTCTCGGTGCTTCCGAGAAATCTGGAGGCTTCGAGACAGGAGAGCGTCGGCATCGTGCTCAACGCATGGGCGTACTATTCGAGCAGCGACAAAGACTCGGTCATTTCAAAATACCGAGAGACGTATCTTAAGAACAGAATGGCCGACGACCTTGAAAACGACTCCGAAATGATACAGATCATCTTCGACGGCGTATGCTACGACCTCGGCAACAGCGTATGGGGCAAAAAACTCCGTCTTGCGATCGTCAAGGACGTTTTCGAGCCTCTTTCGACCGATTACGCGTCTGTTTTCGCGTCTCTTGTCGATACGATTAAAGTCGAGATAGACAACGCGGTCGAGGCGATTCAGTTTTGAGCGGCAGACCGGTCAAAAGAATAAACGCTCTGTTTACGGCTATTTGTATTGTCATGATCGCGGCAATCGGAGCGGAGGCGGCGTCGCTTCCGTATTCTGCAGATGAAGGCAGGCTTTCGGCATTCGATTACGACCTGTATATGTATCCCGCGTGGGCCGGCGAGGCCGTATATCAGGAGCTTACCGTGTTTTACGTTGACGGAAACGGCGACACGGTTGGCGGACGGCTTTTATACAAACCCGAGAAAATTATCTCGGTGCGCAATTTCGGACTTAAGCGCGAGTTTAAGGAGGGCAGGGACTTCACCGTTACCGGGCAAGGCATTGCCCTTACGGAGGATTCGGGAATTTCGGTAATGCCGCGCTCGTCATACTGCGACGAAGACAACAAAGAGTATACACACCAGCTGAAAGACGGCAACGGCGGGGCGATAAAGACGGACAATTCCGTTCTGCAGAAATATTACCTTGCCGTGACGTACACGACAAACGAAAAGTGGGACGGCCCCGTCCCGGGGAGCGAGCTAGACAGACTTCCCGGTCTTGCGGGCAAACTGAAGAACAAAAAGCCGGTCACGATAGCGATACTCGGCGACAGCATTTCTGTCGGTTACACCACAAGCGGTCTGAACGATCCTTCCTACCGTGTGAACGGCGAGCAGATTACCTGCAAGGTAAACATTCCGCCTTATATGCCGATCTGGCCCAAGCTGGTCGGAGAAGCGCTTAAAAGAGCATACGGCTACGACGATATAACCGTCGTCAATTGGGCTGTCGGCGGGACGAACACAGCCTCCGAATGTCTGCCGGACATGATTGACCGCGTAATCTCGTCGGTTCCCGATCTTGTCATCGTCGGCTTCGGAATGAACGAGTTCTGGAGTCCGGCGGAAAGTCACGGGCTCCGTTTGACCGGAATACTGGAAACGCTGCACGCGTCTCTCCCGGACGCTGAATACGTGCTCGTTTCTTCCATGCTTCCCAACATGCTCGCATATTCGGAGGACAATATGCATCTTGCGGATTTCGAAAGGGAGTATTACAGAATCCGCGAGGAAAGGGACGATCTGCAGATTGCCGTGGCGCCGCTCAACGGCGTATACTGCTACGCGAGGCAAACCAAGGGTGATTTCGGGCTGCTTGGAGGCAACCAGAACCATCCGAACGATTTCGGAGCGCGTCTTTACGCCCAGACCGTCGCCGCGGTGCTCGGCGTTTACGACACGCCCGCGGTGCTGACGGACGCACTGCCGGACGGAAAGTCGGGAGATGATTATTCGGCCGATCTTATCGCATACTGCGAACATGACGTTGAATGGAGCGCGGAGGGTCTTCCCGAAGGCGTCCGCGTCTCAGCGGACGGTAGGATCAGCGGAATTCCGGTCAAAGAAGGGGAATATACCGTTTCGGTGACCGCCTCGTCGGGCGGGCGCGTTTCGACTTCGGCGCTCGTGCTGAAAATCGCGCCGGGAGACAGCCCTGCGTCGGAGGAAGCGCCGGAGAAAGGACATTTTTCGGTGCTGAGTGCGGCGGCAGTTGCCCTTTCAGCAGTTGCGGTATTCATGACCGCCGCCGTGACGGCAGTTGCTCTTGCAAAGAAAAAAAGAAAGAACTGACCATCAGAAGGTTTTGGAACAATGACGGTTGACAGACCGCCCATGGGCTGGAATTCGTGGAACACGTTCGGCCCCGGGGTGAATGAAAAGCTAATAAAAGAAACATGCGATCTTATGGTGTCAAGCGGTCTGCGCGACGCAGGCTACGAATACGTGGTCATAGACGATCTCTGGTCGCTTAAAGAAAGGGATCCGGAGACGGGCAGACTCGTCCCGGATCCGTCGAAATTTCCGGGAGGCATGAAGACCCTTTCCGACTACGTCCATTCGAAAGGCATGAAGCTCGGCATCTATTCATGCGCAGGGACAATGACATGCGGTTCGCAGCCAGGAAGTTACGAGTACGAGTTCACCGACGCCCGGTGCTTTGCCGAATGGGGAATAGATTTCCTGAAATACGATTACTGCTACAAGCCCGCGTTCGAGTGGGGCGAGCTGCTTTACAGGAGGATGGGCCTGGCGCTGGCCAACAGCGGCAGGGACATTCTCTTTTCCGCGTGTTCGTGGGGAGACGACGGAACGTCCTCCTGGATAAACACGACCGGCGCGCACATGTGGCGCTCGACCCACGATCTGCTTGATTCGTGGGAGCTGCTGAAAAAACGCATTTCGGAGCAGCTGAAAATGCTAAGCTCCGGCGGACAGAACTGCTTCAACGACATGGATATGCTTATTGCGGGTATGAACGGGAAAGGACACGTCGGTGTCTGCGCCTGCACGCCGGTGCAGTACAGGACGCATTTCGCCTTCTGGGCGTTGTGCGGAGCGCCGCTGTTTATAGGATGCGACATATCCGCATGCGGAGACGAGACTCTGAACCTACTGAAAAACGCCGTACTGATCTCCATAAACCAGGACCGCGCCTGCTGCCGCCCGTTTACTATAGGCGGATTCAGGAATTGCAGGACCGGCACGGACGAGCAGCGGTTTGTGCTCGCGAGATTTCTTGACAACGGGGACATTGCCGTGGGAATGTTCAATCTATCAGACGAGAGATGCAGGATGTTCTTTCACCTTTCCGAGCTCGGTCTTTCGCGCGTGTGCGGCGTAAAGCTCACAATGACCGACTGCTTCAGCGGGCAGGAGCTTTCGAGCGGATGCGGACAGTTTGTGCAGGACATCGGAGCAGGCGACTGCAGAGTCTACAGGTGCAGGATAGCGCAGGAGTAAAATGGTCTGCAGAAATTGCGGCGGCATGCTGCTTGAGGACGAAATATCTGTGAATATCAAGCTTATCGGCAGGGGAGAAGACGGATATTTCTGTATCGACTGCCTTTCGGGAGTGCTTAAATGCCATCGCAAAAACATAGAGGATTTAATCGACAGATTCAGAAAAGCGGGATGCCCCATGTTCCCGGAAAGATGAGAAAATGAGAGAAGTATTTCATACAACCGATTTCTGTATAATAGGCGGAGGCCTTTCCGGAGTGTGCGCGGCCGTGTCCGCCGCACGCCGCGGGGTCAGGGTCGTGCTTATGCAGGACAGACCCATGCTCGGCGGCAACGCTTCCAGCGAAATAAGAATGTGGGTCTGCGGAGCAAACGACCGCGATCACGACTACAGAGAGGCCGGCATCCTCGAGGAGATAGAGCTCGAGAACTATTACCGCAACCCGACGCTGAACTACCATATATGGGACACGGTGATATATGAAAAGGTAATGCTTGAAGAGAATATCACGCTGCTTCTGAACTGCACCTGCCAGACCTGCGAAATGCAGGGCGACAGGATAAAATCGGTTCGCGGATGGCAGATGACGTCCGAAACCTACCATACCGTGGAGGCGAAATACTTCGCCGACTGTTCGGGCGACTCGATACTGGCTCCGCTCACAGGCGCCAGGTTCCGCGCGGGCAGGGAGGCCAGAGACGAGTTCGGAGAATCCATAGCTCCCGTAAAGGCCGACAGCTGCACAATGGGGCTCTCATGTATGTTTCAGATCCGCGAGACCGACAGGAAGCAGACCTTTATCCCGCCCGAATGGGCATACAGCTATCCGACGGACGCGGATATACCCGACCGCGAGCACAACATAGGCACGAATTACTGGTGGATAGAGGTAGGCGGAGACAGGGATTCCATTCACGATACCGACGAGCTGAGGCACGAGCTGCTGAAAATATCGTACGGCGTGTGGGACCACTGCAAGAACCACGGACACCCCGAATACGACAACTGGGTCCTTGACTGGATAGGTTTTCTGCCAGGGAAACGCGAGAGCAGAAGATATGTTGGCGATTATATCCTTACGCAGAACGACGTCCTTTCCGGAGGACATTTCGGGGATATCGTGGCATACGGCGGATGGACGATGGACGACCATTTCCCAGCGGGCTTCTACTACCGCGGAGGCTACCCGACCATACATCACTACGCTCCCGTGCCGTGGGGCATACCGTGGAGGTCGCTGTATTCGGTGAATATAGAAAATCTGCTTTTTGCCGGCAGAAACATAAGCTGTACGCACACGGCGATGAGCAGCTCGAGGGTCATGGGCACATGCTCGATAGTCGGTCAGGCCGTCGGAACGGGCGTTTCGCTTCTGCTTGAAAAAGGGAACGCGCCGCGCGACCTTGATGTAAAGCGTCTGCAGCAGGAGCTTATGTACGACGACTGCCTTGTCCCGTACGTTGAAAGAACAGTCCCGGAGCTTACCCTGAAAGCCCGTACGAACGCGGAGATCACAAGAAACGGCACCGACCG
>JAFZTO010000114.1 GCA_017618795.1 Clostridia bacterium
AAAACGGATCTATGATTCTCTGCATGGGAAGTGAAGCTAAAAAATACACCGATTCTCTTGGATTTCAGAATGAATCAAATATCATTGAGATTAAAGGTTTAAAAAAGAAGGCTCAAAGCGAAGCATCATATAAACCCGACGATTCGTTTCTCGAGGCGGTTGGCAAAACAAACGCAAGTCAAATAGTATCATTATCAGGTGATCATGAAAATACGGCCGTTACAATCAGAAAGTCAGATGGTAATCACACTTTTATTCACGTTGTTCATCGAGGTTCAGAAAAAAATGAAGAAATCTGGCAGCAAACCATCAGATATATGGTAAATTCGGGAAAAAAAGTAATCGATGTCAAAGTTGAATGCCCTTTTTCGGATGGATACAAGGTTAATTATACTTGGGACGTAAGTGATTCGATGCTTTCAGTAGATATTAAAGACTATGATACTTATGCAATTATACGCATAACGACAGAATATGAGGAAAACAAAAGTGATATGCATAATTAATCAAAAAAAGAAAAATAATTATCTTGTTTCAAAAAAAATCCATTCAGTGTTCTTCGAATTTTTCGGAAGAGTAATTTACGACGGGATTTGGGTCGGACGGGACAGCGAAATTCCAAATACTGACGGCATAAGAAACGATGTTATCGAGGGATGCAAAGAAATAGGTATCGGTTCAATGCGCTGGCCCGGCGGATGCTGCGCAGACCATTACCACTGGAAAAACGGTATAGGAAAAATCCGCGAAAACAGGACACACCCTATTCCAGATCCAGCCAACCCCGTCTGGAGAAACGATTTCGGGACCGATGAGTTCCTCAGGTTCTGCGAATTGACGAATTCCGAACCTGTATTAACAGTTAACACCGCCACGGGTTCTCCGGAAGAATTTCTTGACTGGTACGAATACGTTAACGGAGGTACAGAAACAAAATACGGCAAATTGCGCGCTGAAAACGGGCATCCCGAGCCATACAACGTCAAATACTGGGGGATAGGAAACACGGATGAAAATGTCTGGCATATAGATTACAACAACCCCGTCGCATACGCCCAGACTTATCTGAAATACCAGACTGTAATACGGGGAAACCGAAAATCGCTTTATTTTATCGGACTTGGTCTGTCTACCCGACACCGTCTGCCGGGATGGGCAGGCAAATCCCTTGATCACATAACAAGAAATCAGCGGGATGCTGCGCCGAACGCTCTTTCGATTCATCATTACCTCGGCGGCGCAAAACAGGGCGGGGACATGTGCGGGGGAGACGTTGACTTTTCAGACGAGAACTATTATGCACTGCTTTCCCTGCTTGACCGGTATCAGTATGACATCGACCTTCATCGCTTTGTTATTTCCGAACACACCAGAGAAGGAAGCGGAACGAAAATATGCTTGGATGAGTGGGGAGCCTGGCATCCGCAGGCCACATTTGCAAACAATCAGAATCAGATACAGACCATGCGGGACGGAATTTTCGCGGCTCTGACACTGCACATTTTTTACCGCAATTCGGATATTGTCGAATTCGCGATGGAAACACAGCTTTCAAACCTCCTGCAGAGCCTTTTTGAAACCGATGGCGCGAAATTTTATAAGACACCGACTTTCTACATTTTGAAACTGTTCAGACAGCACGCTGGCCAATATCTGACGGACATTTTTCCAAGTGAACGCAATGACAATTTAGACACCGTCGCAACCGTTTCGGAAGACGAAAAAGAAATGACAATAAGCATTGTTAATAAATCGCTTTACGACGATGAAACCGTTACTTTTTCCCTTCCTGATTGCCGCATCTTCTGTTCGGAAATAGTAACATGTAAAGACATTCACGACAGAAACTCGTTTGAAGAGCGGGAAAAAATACATATTGAACCATTTAATCCCGAATCGTTTCCCGCGGTATCTGTACCAAAACACAGCGTCGTAAAAATCTGCGTAAAAATCGCATAACACGCACGATAAAAAACTCCCTTCGCGAACCGATTCGGCCCGTCAAGAGAGTTTTTTCTGTCTAAAACGTTTTATCAGGCAGCATTAGATTATGACACGCTAATATTAAGAACAATGGTATGTCCTCCGCCGGAAATGAACAATTCTGCTTCTTTACCCGCGGTGTCTTCGCAAACAGTTATCAAACCAAACGCATCCACAGAAAAGACTGACGCGTCAGATGATTTGTACGAGACCGACTTGTCATTTGCATAAAACGGCAGAACAACGCCGACTATCTGGACAGTCTGCGAGGGACTGAGTGCCAGAGTGTCGCAATCAGCATAACATTTCCTTCCGTCATAACCAAGCACCTGCAATGATGTCTCGCAGTCTATTCCAAGACCGCACAGATAATCGAAAAGATTATCCGCAATATCATGACCGAGCTTATTGTAACCTGACTGACAGTAATGCAGGTTGTCGGGTGACATCATGCCGTTAGCAACCGTGGCGCTTTCTGGAAGTCTTGTGACAAAGAAAATATCATTGTATGCGCTTTGCACGGCATACTGTGCAGCCCTTACAGGAACCATATCTGTCATAAGACCGGTCTCAAGACTTTCCGGAAGTATATCAGGATCTTTGTCATAACACCTTACGGGAATTACGGCGAGAAATGTCATTCCCAGATCTTTTTTGAATCCGTTATACATTTTCAGAAATTTCACATAGTATTCCTCTGACGACATATGATTGCCGATGTCAAATTCGCCTTGCAGCCAGAAGCACGCTACTCTGTTTATTTCGTATCCTGATTCCTCTCCGGAAAACATCTCTCTGATATAGTTCATTTTCTGCACGGTTCTGACATAATACGCACCGCCTTTGACCCAGAGACTTACCGAAGAACCTGAAACCGCGGTTTGAACCATGAGCGATTTTTCTCCCGTCATTTCGAACCATGAAGCGGCTATCGACGATCCGAAACCCGGATATCCGTTTTCAAGAGAACCGATGCTGTTGTTCTGATTTGTCATGACATACGCTGTCCCTGCACAGGGTTTTACCGAATCCCGGGCGGTTCCCATTGTACCCTCCGCGTTGCTTTGCCCTGTTACAAAGAAAACATTAAGCGGAGCCCTGACTGTTTTATCAATGGTCAGTTTTGAAACGATATCCGACCCTTTTCTTGCGGTTACAACTGCTCCGCTGTCCCCGATCCCCACGATAGTAACAGTCCCGTGCGAGTCTACCACCGCAACCGACGTATCGCTGCTCTCGTATATAATATCTTCATCGTCAACGGAGAAATCAATGCGGTCATCGTACTGATAAACAAGTCCGAGCGACGGATCCTTCTCAAACACAACGGAATAACAGACCGATTCAATTCCGTTATTCAATGTTACTGTACCTGTCCCACGTGTTCCGTCCGCCGGAATAACAGCCTGACGGTATGTTATCTCCGTTTCTGCGGAAGGCTCAACCGATATTCTGGGAATTCGAGGATGTCCCGCAGGTATTTTCACAGTATAGTTATATACATTTCCGACAACCTCCACAAGAGGCGTCCCGTCGTCAAAAAACAGCTCTTTTACTGCAAAATCGCCGGCAACGGTATTTGACGTTTCCCCACCTGCCTTACTGTCTGATTCAGATGTGTTTTCATTGAACCGCACACATGACGGCAATAAAGCCAAAAGCAGCAAAACAGTTTTGAATGCTTTATTAATTTTATTCATTCGGTTTATTCATTCCAATTTTTTATGCACAAAATGTTACTGTAATTCTGTCCCTCAGCGTTTCCCTGAAAACAAATAATACGTTTCGTTTGTAATGTTCCAAAATAAACAAAACGTATTACTGTCTTTTTAAAACCGCTCACAATTGAGGATGTCTGCTCTCAAAAATGGTTCTTATATCATCATACACGCTGTCCGGAATATCGGGAGTCCCTGTTGAGACTGACGGGATCAGCTGATCCCCGGCCGCCTTGGGGTCGGTACAACGGGTGTCGTTTCTCCATTTATCGCGCTCTTCAGGGTTCCTGAGATTCGGAATCAGCATCTCTTTTCCTCCGCTAAGTACGGAAAAATGAGCAAACAAACCCACCATACACATCTCGACCGCTTCGTACACATCAATCGTATCCGCCTTATCGTTGCCTAGAATTTTTTCCATGGCATTCCACATGCATCGATAATCACTGCCCCCGTGACCTGCGCTGCCTGCCTTTTCCGACAGCTCATCCTTCGGATCATAAGATTTGTGCTCAAATGTCAGATATGAATCGTCCGCAGGAAGAAGATCGTAAAAGAGGTGGTTTATATACCGAGTGGAATCCGCCATTTCACGTTGTGTTTCCATGGAACCAAGCGTCCCCTGAAGACTGTACCAGACGGAATTCCTCTTGAGATTGCCGTGAGTCGAGCGAACAATCCCGCCGTTCTCCATGGTAACCATCTCAGTTCCGCTTACACCGGCACGGTATCCCATACGGTAGCAAATCGGGCGGAACGGAGCTTCAAACCCGACAACCTTAACTGGACGGAGGCCGGTTATATGGCGGATAGGACCGAACGAATGCGTACAGTAAAAGAACGCTGAGATACGGTTTCTCCAATGATCTTTATCGCCGTACGTTATGTCAGGCCAGTTGCGTTCGCAATTATGGATATATTCGCCTTCCGCGTAATCAAGTTCACCTATCCTGCCCGCCTGATATATTTTTCTCATTTCCCACGGTGCTTCCATGTAGCAGTAATTTTCAGCATAGCAGTATATCTTTCCTGTCTTTTCCACGCATTCTATAAGTTCAACCGCCTCTTTCATATTTTGAAAAGGAAGAACTTCAGAAATAACATGATGTCCGGCCTGCATTGCCTTTATTGCAAACGGCGCATGCTCCGTTGAGTAATTCGCGAGAATCACCACGTCCATGTCATGTTTCAGGAACTCATCGTACGAGGTATAATATGCTATGGATTCACCATAGTAGGATCTTACACGATCCAGCGCCTTTTCCCATTTATCACATATGGCTACAACCTGGGCATTCTCTGCGTTCACGCAGTAATTGATCATCGATCTTCCACGGCCAACTCCGATTACGCCGACTTTAACTTTCTTTTCCATAATAAACAAATATCCTCAAAACCCGCTTTAAATAATGTTTCCTTCCCTTGAACAGAACCTATAATAACCATGTCCGCCGTTATGCGGGCGGACATGGTTAAAAACAGTTAACAATTTACAACTTATTTTTTACGTTTTTTTGTCGCCGCTGTGACTCCTGCCGCTCCAATGATACCAATCGCGACCACTGTTGCCAATGCGTCGCCGGTATCGACATTCTCCGTGTCATCATCCAAAGGGATAGGGCCGGTTGACTGCGGATAACCGTAATACTCTATTTCACAGATAAACGCGCTTCCTCCCCATTTCAGGTCATCGTGTTTATCAAATCTCAGATAGAATCCGGTGCCAACGTTGTTCTCGGTAATCGGAATGCTGACCCATCCGTCTCCGTCAGTGTCTTTCGCTTCCGGAACTTCACTTGCCCCGTTCGCGTTGAACATCCACGCGCCCCACGGATTCGCTTCATCGGTATACGCGGCGGATATGTACTTCAGACATTCGCTGTCGCCGGGCTCGACCGTTGCCCAGACCTGATATGTCCTCATCCCGAGAAGATCAGGAACAGTCGCCGAATCGTTCCCCGTGTTAGGAATCGTCAGTCCATCGGGCCAGACCGCATACTGAACGCGAATTTCGGTGAGTACCATCGGTTCCTCAAATATCACGTGACCTATGCATCCGTACGTCGCATTTGCCTGATTGGCATTAACCCAGAAATGACCGCCCTCTTCGGGTTCGGTCTGGTCAAAGAGCCTGTCCACAGTATAGCCCGTGCCAATAAGCGTTTTCTGGTTGACATTGCCTATTTCATAAGGATAGGCCTTTGTCAGCAATACGGAACCTTTCGGCGCCTTTTTCCCGGATAACGGAAGATCTGCTCCCGCATTTACCGATGCAATCATCATGCTTGATGCAATGATGAGAGCCAACATGATTGTAAAAAGTTTTTTCATTTTCTTTTTTCCTCCAGAAAAAATAATTATTTTTAAATTTATTCTCAGAAGCGTTTGTCGCACTTCATTAAGAAGCTATGTCGAATGCATCGATCAACGCACTCATTCTGGTTTTTATAGTATCCTCATACTTGGCGTATGTTGACATGAGATTGCCTGTTTTTACGGCCTCGAGGAACATGTTTCCGACGCCGCAATCGTATATATGAGTTATCTCGTACCTCATGGTGTTTTTGACAATGTCAAGCATTGCCGCGTCTTCAGGCATATCCGCACGTCTCCCCTTCATGGTTTTTTCAAAGAATGCCTCAACCATTTCCGATGAATCGTAAGCCCAGTATTCCATAAGCATTTCAACCATATCGAGATGCGTCGTGCATCCCGAGATTCCCCATGCGCATGTGTAAATGTCAATAAGGTGGTAGTAGCTTTCCTGATTTTCGTCATATTTCGGATTAGGCAGAATACCGTACGGAGACTCCATGTTCGCAAACTGGTACGCCACGTTGGCGCCGTTCTGAATAAAAAGATAATGGCCGTTTACAAACTGCCCGCGCAGCCAGTCAAAATT